>NZ_OBEN01000007.1 GCF_900215655.1 Hydrogenobacter hydrogenophilus
CTATGAACTTTACGATCTGTTTGTGTTTTTTGTTTCTCATTCTAATATTATCTCCCCATTGTGGGGAGCTTTTTTGCTATTTTTTAAACAGTCTCGAGTGATCTTGACTATTCTTATGTTTTGGTGTAGTATTCTTATGCGTGAAAGAAGTTTTAGAGATCGCCATAAAACAAAAGGTAAAGGAAATATACGGGTTAGAGTCAGAAAACTTTACCATAGAAAAGCTAAAAGACAACAATCTTGGGGATTTGGCTACCAATGTTGCTTTTCTACTCTCAAAAAATCTCAAGCGCGACCCCAAAGGTATTGCACAGCAGATAGCAGAGCATTTAAGTAATGAACAGTTTTCTGCAGAGGCGGTAGGGGGATTTATAAACTTCACCTTTTCAGATGATTATCTTAAAAGAGAGTTTACTGAGCTACTTAGAAAAGGCGAAACGTATTTCGTGGAGAACATAGGCAAAGGGGAAAGTTTGCAAGTGGAGTTTGTAAGCGCCAATCCTACTGGTCCTCTTCACTTGGGACACGGAAGAGGGGCGGTAGTAGGTGATGTGCTTGCAAATCTATTGGAAACCTACGGATATAAAGTTGTCAGAGAATATTACATAAACGATGCTGGCTACCAAGTTTATTTACTTGGACTTTCCATACTTTACAAATACAAAAAGCTCTTTGGTGAAGAGGATGAACAACTAAAGGAGGTGTACGAAAGGGAAGGCTACAAAGGTAAATACATTGATGAACTTGCCAAAGATGCAAAAGCCTTTTACGGTTCTTCCCTTTTGCAAGAGGATAGAGACAAAGCTATAAATCTACTAAAAGATTACGGAGTAAAAAGGCTCTTAGAGGAAATAAGAAGCACCCTTGAACTTCTTAACATAAGGTTTGATGTGTGGTACAGCGAAAAGTCTCTTTACCTTGAAGGAAAGGTTGAGAAGGTAGTGAATTTGCTTAAAGAAAGGGGCTATACCTACGAAAAGGATGGGGCACTGTGGTTTAAGTCTACAGAGTTTGGCGATGATAAGGACAGAGTGCTCATAAGGTCTGACGGGACGTACACCTACTTTGCAGGAGACATAGCTTACCATTGGGAGAAGTACCAAAGAGGCTTTAGCAAAGTAATAAACATATGGGGGGCAGACCATTATGGCTATCTTCCCAGGTTGAAAGGAGCGCTGACAGCTTTAGGTATTCCAGAAAACTGGCTTAATGTACAGTTTGTCCAGATGGTCAGACTATTTAGCGAAGGTCAGGAGATAAGAATGTCCAAAAGGACAGGAGAGTTTATTACCCTAAAAGAACTGATAGAAGAGGTAGGGTCTGATGCTGTGAGGTTTGTGTTCCTTACAAAAAGGAGCGATACACCTTTGGATTTTGACATAGAGCTTATCAAAAGAAAAAGTTCAGAAAATCCTGTTTTTTATGTCCAATACATGCACGCAAGGATAATGGGTGTGTTTAGGGAAGTTTACGCAAGGTATCAAATAGATATAGATAAAGAGCATCTTCAAACTTTCGTACCCTTTCTTAAAGAGAGTCAGGAGATAAAGCTTATAAAAAGAGTTTTGTTTTTGAAAGATAACATAAAAGAAGCAGTCCTAAGGTTGCATCCTCACATAATAACTTACGAACTTTTAGACCTTGCTAAGGAATTTCACAACTACTATAATCACTACAGAGTGATCCTTGAAGACAAAGACCTAATGTTTGCCCGTATTGCACTGCTCAAAGGTATTGAAATATCAGTAAAATTTGCACTAAAATTAATGGGAGTCAGCGCACCCGATAGGATGTGAAGGAGGAAAAATATGAAAAAGGAAAGGCTCGTTGTTCTGATAGGTACACTCGTTGCCATAATTTTTTTCTATCTTGGCTTTAACGCTTGGTTGAAAAATAAAGAAGAGAAAATAACACCACCACCGGTAGTGATTAAACCTCAACCCAAGGAGATACCAAAGCAGGTTGAGCCCACTCCACCTGCAGAGAAACCCAAGGAAGAGAAAAGCACTGAGCAGAAAGTAAAAGTGGAGGAAAAGAAAGAGCTTCCAAAGGAAGAGAAAAAAGCTGAAAAGTTTATTAAAGAGAGGATAAAGGAGGAGAAAGAACCCCAAAAGAAAGAGGAAAAAGTTGAAAAGGCTGTTGAAGAGAAGATAAAGGAAGAGAAAAGACAAGAGAAAACCACCAAGGTAAAAAGTAAAACTTACATAGTTCAAGTAGGAGCCTTTTCAAGTATGGAAAATGCGCAAAAAGCTCTGAGAAAGGCAAAAAGCTTAGGTTATAAAGGTGTTATAGTAGAAGAAGGAGGTCTTTATAAAGTGAGGTTAAAGGTAATCACCGCAGACATAAATAAGGACTTAGGTAAGCTGAAAAGCCATTTTGGAAGTGTGCTCGTTAAACGATGAAAAAGTGTTTTGCCTTTTTCGTCTTCCTCTTAGTTTTATCCTGTGCGGTTCAAGAGCAGAGGGAAGTAAAGGAGTGGCAGTACTACTATGATCTTGGCATGTCTTCTTATGTAGCAAAGAATTATTCAGATGCCATAGCCAACTTTTATAAGGCAGTTCAGCTTTCACCGAGAGAGCCAAAGGTATGGAACGCTTTGGGGCTTGCCTATATGGAGGCTAAGGAGTTCCAAAAGGCAGAAAGCGCTTTCCAAAAAGCTCTTGAGGTTGACCCTTCTTATACTGAAGCAAAGATGAATTTAGGCATACTCTACTACAATACAAAAGACTACCAAAGGGCAAAAAGTACTCTTTTGGAAGCGCTCAAAGATGAAGCCTTTTCTCAGAAGCACATGGCTTACTACTATCTTGCTAAGGTATACAAGGAGCTTGGAGATAAGGGTATGTATTTAGACAGCTTAGAAAAGGCAACTGCTTACAATCCTCTTTTCTTAGAAGCTCAGATGGAACTTGCACAAGAGTACGAAAAAGAAGGTAATTACATAAAGGCAAGAGATGTTTACAACACGCTTTTGAACAACAATGTGGATAGTCCTATAGTGCTTTTAGGCCTTGCAAGGGTGAATTTTGAGCTAGGTAATTACGATGCGTCAAAGAACATAATAAAAACCATTATAGAAAGAAAAGACACAGATAGCTTAGTAAAAAACCAAGCTTATGAACTCCTCAACAAAGTGCTTATCAAAGAGCAGGAAAGGTACATACACTCCCTTGCACAGGAAAAGCCCAAAGAGGAGCAGAAAAGGCAAGTGGAAGAAAATCCAACTGTGAGTAAAGTTTTTACCATACAAGTGGGAAGCTTCTCCTCTTACGCAAGAGCCGAGGCTTACAAGAAAAAGATAGAGACATATCTAAAGGATGTAAGGATAGTGGAGCAGTCGGGAATTTATAAGGTTCTCTACGGAAGGTTTTCAACAAGAGAAGAGGCAGAAAAGGAACAAAAAAACCTCATGAAAAACTTTAATATACTGGGTTTCATAGTGGAGCAGTAATTAGCATCTTTTAAGAATGTCCCTTAGCATCTTTTTCATTCTTGGGAAGTGGCTACCTTTCCAAAATACACCTTGACACTTGGGACACTGGGTAAAGTCGTAGCCAAATTCGTAAACGAGAGGTGGAACCAGATCTTTTATTTTTTCCTTGTTTACACGTTCAAGCTCAGTGTTGCAGTAGGGACACCTGCTTAGTAAAAGCGTGGGTCTTATTCGGAAGTGCTTGAGTAGGAGACATAGCTGAACTTCCCAGTCATCTCTTGGAAGGACAAGATAACTAACCCCCCAATCTTTTAGATGCCTTTCCCACTTCCTTGATGTGGTGATAAACACCCTGTCTCCTTGTTCCATAATGCTCCTTTTGTTTATAGTACCTTTGAGTACAAGAACATCCTGACCCAGAAACCTCAGCCACTTAGCTAACTTTTCCAGGTCCGCCTCAAGTAGAAACTTCAAGCTCTTCTAAGCTTACTACCTCCTCAGGATGCGCTATTCTTCCAAGCACTGCGCTTGCTGCTACTACTGCAGGGTTTGCTAAATACGCTTCGCTTTTTGGATGTCCCATCCTTCCAGGGAAGTTTCTGTTAGAAGTAGAGATACACCTTTCTCCTTCTGCAAGTATACCCATGTGTCCTCCTAAACAAGGACCGCAAGTAGAGACAGAAACGACACATCCTGCATCTATGAATATGTCTATGAGACCCTCACGGAGGGCCTGTTGATAAACGCTTTTGGAGGCTGGTATTACTATACAGCGCACGTAGGGGTGTACTTTTTTGCCTTTCAGTATGGTGGCTGCTATCCTAAGGTCCTCTATTCTCCCGTTGGTGCAAGAACCTATAAAGGCTTGATCTATGGTTATGTGAGTTGATTCGCTCACTGGATGGACATTAGAAGGCAGATAGGGCCATGCAACGAGAGGTTCTATCTTACTTGCATCCCATTCGTAAACTTCTAAATACTGGGCATCTGGATCGCTCTGGTAAATTTTCCAAGGTTTTTTGGCTCTTGCAGATACATACTCTATGGTCTTTTCATCAGGTGCTATTATACCGTTCTTGCCTCCTGCCTCTATAGCCATGTTAGCGATAGTGAGCCTCTGTTCTATAGAAAGATCTCTTATAGCTTCACCTTCAAACTCCATAGCCTTGTAGAGAGCACCGTCAACACCTATCTGCCCTATGGTGTGAAGGATAAGGTCTTTTCCCATCACCCAGGGTTTTAGTTTCCCGTAGAAGATAAACTTCATAGAATGTGGAACTTTTAACCATATCTCTCCTGTAGCTAAGGCGTATGCCAGATCAGTAGAACCTACACCCGTAGCAAAAGCTCCTATACCTCCGTAAGTGCATGTGTGAGAATCAGCACCTATGACCAAGTCTCCGGGTACAACTATACCTTGCTCAGGTAGTATGGTATGTTCTATACCTTCTCCTTCCGGAAAGAACCACTTTATTTTATGTTTTTTTGCAAATTCTCTTACTATCTTTGCTTGTTCAGCGGACTTTATGTCCTTTGCAGGCACAAAGTGAGAAAGCACCAAAGCTACCTTATCTGGATCAAAAACCCTATCTATACCGTACTTCTCAAGGGTCTTTATAGACAAAGGTGCGGTCACGTCGTTAGCCATAGCAAGGTCTATCTTTGCGGTAATGAGCTCTCCCGGATAGACTTCTTTTTTTCCTGAGTGGTCTGCAAGTATCTTTTCTGTTATGGTCATACCCATGCCTTTACCTCCTTACCAAAGGTTCTTCCTGGGTTTTCTTTTCAAGGTTTAGTTCTTCTTTTTTGCACTCGTTCTTTATCTCAACTCCGTAAAGTTTGAGAACTTCTACAAACTCCTCACAGGATATGGTTTCCTTTTCTAAAAGTTTTTTCACAACAGCTTTTAGAGGCTCCTTGTAAGTTTCTATTGTTTTTTTTGTTTCCTCATAAGCCCACAAGAGTATGTTTCTTACTTCCTGATCTATCTCCCTTCTTAAGTCCTCGCTTATGTCTACCGATGTGGTTATGCCTCCTAAGAAAGGATTTACCGTTTTTCTCACTGCTAAGGGTCCCACTCTTTCGCTCATTCCCCACATGGAAACCATCCTGTAGGCAAGCTCTGTTGCTCTCTGAAGATCATTTTCTGCACCAGTAGTGATGCCTTCCTTCCCGTAAAACACCTCTTCCGCTGCACGCCCACCCATTAGGGTCAGTATCTTACCCATGAGGTCTTCTTTATCGTACATGTGTTTGTCATCTATGGGAAGCTGTTGAGTCACTCCTAAAGCCATACCTCTTGGTATTATGGATACCTTATGAAGAGCGTCTGAGCCAGGCACCATAAGGCTCATGATGGCGTGTCCTGCCTCGTGGTACGCAATTTTCTCTTTCTCTTTTGGAGATATTACCATTCCCTTTCTCTCAAGACCCATAGTAACTCTGTCTATGGCTTCTTCTATGTCTTCCATTTCTATGTAATCTTTGCCCTTTCTTGCTGCAAGAAGAGCTGCCTCGTTGAGCACATTCTCAAGGTCTGCACCTGTAAAGCCCGGTGTGGCTCTGGCTACCAGTTCCAGGTCTACATTAGGTGATAGTTTCTTATCCTTTGCATGGACTTTGAGTATTTCGTATCTTCCCCTCACATCAGGTCTTGGTATGAATATCTGTCTGTCAAATCTTCCCGGTCTTAGAAGTGCTGGGTCTAATATGTCCGGTCTGTTAGTGGCTGCTATGACTATGATGCCTTCTGATGTATCAAAGCCGTCCATCTCCACAAGAAGCTGATTTAAAGTCTGTTCCCTCTCGTCGTGTCCGCCACCTAAGTTTACAGCACCCCTTGACCTTCCTACCGCATCTATCTCATCTATAAATATGATGCAAGGAGCGTGTCTTTTAGCAGTATCAAAGAGATCTCTGACTCTTGCAGCACCTACTCCTACAAACATTTCAACGAAATCAGAACCAGAGACAGATATGAAAGGTACGTGTGCCTCACCCGCTATGGCTTTGGCAAGAAGTGTTTTGCCTACTCCCGGCTCTCCGTAAAAGAGCACACCTTTTGGTGGTCTACCACCAAGCCTTTGGAACTTTACAGGGTCTTTGAGGTACTCAATGATCTCCTTTACCTCCTCTTTGACCTCCTCCATACCTGCCACATGGTTTAGTGTTATCTTGGGTTTTTCATCTATGTAAACTTTTGCCCTACTTTTACCAAAGCTAAAAGCTCTTGAGTTTGGGTTTCCACCACCGCTTACCTGACGCATCATGTATATCCATATGCCTATGAAGAAAAGAATAGGTAGCCAAGATACTAAGAAGCTAACAAACCATCCGCTGTGCTCTGGAGCTGGAACTTCAACTTTTACACCTTTGTCTATGAGCTTGCCCACTATATCAGACCCAGGAGGGATGCCTGTCTCTATCCTCTGTCCGTCAGTGGTAACGCCTATTAGCACATTGTCCTTTACTTTAACTTCTTTGAGCTTACCTTCGTCTGCCAACTGTAGAACTGTATTTAGAGGAGTTTTAACTACCGTCTCCTTGCTTCCCTCAAAAAGATTAAAAGCAAGTATCATAAATCCTAGTATGAGTATCCATACAAAGAGATTTTTTACCCACTGCATTATTTACCTCCTAATAAGGATTAAACATAATCAACATTCTGTCCTTTGCAAGTATAGGTATGCTCCTTCAGACTTTAAAACTTTACCCTCACCAAGGTAGATACTTCCCCCTTTGTCTATCAAACACAAAGCCTGTTCTATCTTTCTAAAGTCCTTTATACCCAACCATATGGAAAGTAGTCTCCTTTGAATGGCTGGATGCAAGGACTTTAATTCTTTTCTGCGCAGAGCCTGTCCTTCTACACATTTTTCTAAAGCCATAAGAGTTTGCTGATGGATAAATGCGTTCTCTTCTTTGAGAATGTTTCTTAGCCTTAAAAAGGAAGCTTCAAGATGTGGGTTTATGTGTTTAAGTTCTGGCACTACACGGTGTCTTATTCTGTTCCTCGCATACCGGATGTCGTAGTTAGTGCTATCCTCTACCCAACTTTCCTTTCTTGATAATACAAATGCCCTTATTTCCTCTTTAGTCACCCAATAGAGGGGTCTTACCAGATCCTCTAACTTTTCGTCAAATCCTGTGAGTCCCTCAAGACCACTGCCTCGGACAAGCCACAGTATTATGGTTTCTACAAGGTCATTAAGATGATGAGCGGTAGCTATCAGGTCAAATCCTTCACGATCCTTGATGCTTCTGAGCGCCTTATATCTGAGTTCTCTGGCTAAAGCTTCAAGATTTTCCTTACTTTCCTGTGCCATCTTTTTGATTTTTAACCTCTCAACAAATATCTCCAAACCTTTTCTTTTGGCAAACTCTACTGCAAACTCTTCGTCTCTGTCAGATTCTTCCCTTATACCGTGATTTATGTGCGCCAAGGCAAGTCTTTTTAGCTTAAAAAAGTCTTTTAGTTCTATCAGAGCTAAGGTGAGAGCAACAGAGTCCATACCACCAGAAAAAGCTACCAGCAATGATGTATTTTCAGGTAAAAGCCTTTTCTTTCTCTGAAGGGTTATGACTTTTCTGAGGAGTTGCTGAGCCATATTAACCTTTGATGAGCTCACCCATCTTGAATATGGGCAGGTAAAGAGCTATAAGTATGAGACCCACTATACCACCTATAAACACCATAAGAGCAGGTTCTATAAGCTTTATCATGCCTTCAACCGCTCTGTCAAACTCATCTTCGTAGAACCTGGCTATGGTATCAAGCATCTCATCAAGTCTTCCTGTATCTTCGCCTACTCTCACCATGGCTATCACAAGCTTAGGAAATATGCCCGTCTCTTCTAAAGAAGCGTGCATGGGTTTTCCTTCTATAACATTCTTCTTTGCTCTATCAACAGCTTCTTTTATGATCACATTTCCTGTAACCTGACCTGCTATATCAAAGGCTCTATCAAGGGATACACCGCTTGCAAAGAGCGTAGCCATGGTGCGCGCAAACTTTGCCATAGAGCTTTTGAGTACAAGTTCTCCCATCTTGGGTACTTTAAGAGAAAAGGCATGAACGGACTTTCTAAAAGCGTAGTTGTTTTTGTAAAGTAGTCTGAAGACAACGGAAAATAGTATTACAACACCTATTATAAGTAAGAGGTTGTTTCTCAAAGCGTTTGAAGCATTTACCAGCATCTGAGTAGGCAAAGGAAGCTCTCCACCTAAGCTTTTGTAAAGCTCCGCAAAGGTAGGAACCAAATAGTAGAGTATACCTGTAACTATGATAGTAGCTATAACCACAACGAAGATGGGATAAAAAGAGGCACTTTTTATCTTGCTTTTTATCATTGCCATTTTCTCGTAGTAATCTGCAGCTCTTATAAGTGCGGTATCAAGATTACCTGTCTCTTCACCCACCTTAGCGAGGTTTATTACAAGATCGGGAAAAACCTTTGGAAACCTTCTCATGGCAGCAGAAAGAGACATACCTTCACTTACCATTTTTGCCACTTCCTTTCCTGCTGTAGAGAGCTGTTTGTTAGGAAGTTGTTCTGCAAGTATGTTTATAGCATCTATTATGTTAACACCTGCGTTTATCATGGTACCCAATTGCCTGCAGAATATGGATATATCCCTGTCTTTTACACCTCCAAACAGGGGAATTTCAAAAGACCACTTTCTTTCCTTCTTTTCTTCTAACTGTTGCACTTCAACTATGGCAAAACCTTTCTGTTGAAGTTCAGAAATCAAAAGCTCATGGCTGGGATATGTAACTTCTTGCTCCACAAAGCTCCCATCTTCTGCAAAGGCTCTGTATCTAAAACGGGGCATGTTATATGCTCCTGCCTATCATTCTCTCCAGCTCTTTCACATCAGGAGAGTACTTGAAGGCATCGTCAAGGGTGATAAGTCCCATCCTGTATAGACCTGCCAGAGACTGATTCATAGTTTGCATACCCGTTTCTGCCTGACCGCTTTGCATGATGGCATAAACTTGCTGAAGTTTGTTTTCTCTTATGAGGTTTCTTATGGCTGTGTTGGGAATCATAAGCTCGTAAGCTAGCACTCTGCCACCCCCCACCTTTGGCAGAAGTCTTTGGGCTATAACTCCCTGAAGAACAAAGGACAGCTGTATTCTTACCTGCTCCTGCTGTGAAGGAGGAAACACATCTATGATCCTCGTTATTGTGGATATGGCGGTGTTGGTGTGAAGAGTTCCAAACACTAAGTGTCCTGTTTCTGCAGCTCTTAGAGCTATTTCTATGGTCTCTAAGTCCCTCATTTCACCAACAAGAATGACATCTGGATCCTCTCTGAGAGCTGCTCTAAGAGCACTTGCAAAACTGTCTACATCTTCACCTATCTCTCTCTGATTTACTATACTCTTCTTGTGTTGAAAAACATACTCAATAGGGTCTTCTATAGTTATTATGTGATGAGGAAAGTTTTCGTTTATGTAATTTATAAGGGATGCCAAGGTTGTGGTTTTTCCTGAACCCGTAGGACCTGTCACCAGAACTAACCCCATACTCTTATGGCAAAGCTCAAGCACCTTTTCAGTAAGCCCAAGTTCTTTGACACTCATGATCTTGTAAGGAAGCCTTCTGAAAGCACCAGCTATTGAACCTCTCTGAAGAAATACATTGGTTCTGAACCGCCCCACATCCTTGATTCCAAAGGAAAAATCCACCTGACCTTTCTCCTCCAATTCCTTTCTGTGTCTTTCAGACATAACAGAGTAGGCGAGCTTTTGAGTCATTTCTGGCGTCAGCACAGGGTAATCAGAAAGGGGTGTGATCCTTCCATCTATCCTCACGGAAGGTTTGGCACCAGGTGTAATGTGAAGGTCGCTGGCACCAAGCTGTACTGTCTTTACCAAAAGGTCAACGAGCTTAACTTCTTGGGACTGGGCGCTTGGAGTCATTTTTCCCTCCTCATTAAATAGTATATGCAAATTCCTTTGAATGAGAAGTTTTATTATATAAATTAGGAGGCTGAAAGTTTTGAAAAACAAAGTTGTGTCCGTTATTGGGTCTTCACAAGCCACAGAGGAAGAGTACCATGTGGCTTACCTTGTGGGTTTTGAACTTGCAAAGCGTGGCATATTGGTGGTGTGTGGGGGAAGGGGTGGTGTTATGGAAGCTGTTTGCAAAGGAGTTAAAGAAGGCGGTGGTATGAGCATAGGGATTCTTCCTTCTTACACGGGAGAAGAAGCCAATCCCTTTGTGGATATAAAGATAAAGACGGGTATGAACTGGAACAGGAATCCTATAGTGGTAGCAAGCGGTGATATGGTCATTGCCATAGGTGGACACTGGGGCACCCTTTCAGAGATAGCCTATGCCATGATACTTGAAAAGTATGTAGTAGGATATAAGACCCATCCTATAAAGGGAGTAGACCATGTTGAGAGTGTAGAAGAGATACTCCGAAAGGTTGATGAGTATTTTAGAGGAGCTTAATAAACTCTTCTATGCCTTCCGAGGCTTTCTTTTTTATCATTATGTCTGCTATTTCTGATATAGGTGTGTCCTCTGGGTTTATCTCTACCAGCTTGGCTCCCCCCTGTTTTGCCAAAAGGGGAAGCTGTGCTGCAGGATAAACAACTCCAGATGTGCCAACAACCAAAAGAATGGAACAGGATTTTACGAACTTTATGGCTGTTTCCCATTCTTCTTGGGGTAGGCTCTCACCAAACCATACTACATCTGGTCTTAGCAATCCTTTACAATGTTTGCATCTTGGTGGGATCTCCTCTAAGGGCACTCTGTAGTCGTAATACCTTCTACCACAAGCTGTACACAATACACGCCATATATTACCGTGAAGCTCAACTACTTTTTTTGAACCCGCTTTTTGGTGCAGTCCATCCACATTTTGGGTTATGAGAAGAAAATCCTCAAAGAGGTCTTCTAACTTAGCTATAAGGAGATGTCCTTTGTTGGGCTCCGCTTTGTTAATGATAGCTCTTCTCCAATCGTACCATTCCCAAACCAACTTAGGATCATTTTTAAAAGCTTCAGGCGTTGCTAACTCTTCAGGTTTAAAGGTTTTCCAAAGGCCAGAAGAACCTCTAAAGGTGGGAACACCACTTTCTGCGGAAATACCCGCACCAGTAAGAACAGCCAACTTCATAATGGTTTATAATATTACCTAAAGACGGGATATAATCCTTAACATGATTGAGAAAAAACCCATACTTGAGTTTCAGGCACCCATTGTGGAGATCATAACAGAAACACCAAGTACCAAAACACTGGTATTTGACATAAGGGGTACAAACTTTGACTTCTATCCAGGGCAGTATGTAATGTTAGAAGTCCCTTATCCTCCTACCGGAGAACTGCTCAAAAGGGCATACTCCATAGCTAACTCTCCCTTACAAAAAGATCGCCTTGAACTAACCGTAAAGAAAACTCCTAACGGTAAAGCATCAGTTATACTGACAGAGCATGTTAAGGTGGGCGATACCTTTAAGATAAAGGGTCCTTACGGAAAGTTTGTATGGCTCCCTGAGATGTCTGACAGAATAGTCCTCATATCCGCAGGAAGCGGTATAGTTCCTCTTATGTGCATACTCAGGTATATAGTTTCCGCAAAACTTTATCATGTAAAAGCCACTTTGCTTTATTCCAATACATCTTACGAGGAAATCATATACAGAGAAGAGTTAGAACGCATGAAAAATTATCCTAACATAAAGGTAGTACACACTCTCACACGCTCTGTGCCAGAAGGTTGGAAGGGTTATACTGGTAGGATAAACCCTGATATGATCCTCAAAGAAGTTCAGGACATACCCTTAAACCTCTATTACTTGTGTGGTCCTCCCAAGTTTGTTGATGATATAACTTCTATGCTCTTAGAGTTGGGTGTTGATAAGGAAAGGATAAAAAAGGAAAAGTACGACTGACTTATTGGAACCACATTAGCTTTTGTTATAATGTTTTATGATGAGATATTATCTCATAAGGATAGTGCCGTTAGTTTTAGCTCTGCTTGTTGTGATGGGGGGTTTTTGGGGGTTAAAGTGGTGGAAGGACAAAAAGCTTTCAGAACTTTCCTATCAAGAGTACGAGATAAGGCGCGCCATACAATCTGGAGACTACAAGCGAGCAGATGAGCTCATAAAAAAGATCCAAGCGGATGACTCTCCTTATAAACCCCTCGTGCTTTCTTACAGGCTTTACTTAGAGAAAGAAGAAGGCATTAAAGTAGATGAGGTTCAGATTCTTCAGGACCTGATAAGTTCCCTCAAAGATAAGGATATTGTGCCTTTATACAAAGAGAGACTGGCTTATGCTTACTACCTTGTAGGAAACAACCAAAAAGCTCTTGAGCTTCTAAATAACATCGGTAAGGACAGTTTCAATTATTACTCCGCACAGATTCTCAAGGGTATGGTATTAGAAAAGATGGGAAAAAAGGATCAGGCTAAAGAGGTCTACACACAGGTGGAGAAGTTAGCTAAAGGCACTTACTTTGGAAACCTCGCAGGAGCTCTTCTGATGGAGGAAAGATAGATGGATCTGCTTATAGAGATAGGCACAGAAGAGCTCCCTGCTAAGGTGATAAATCCCCTTTCGGAATATCTTAAAGAGGCGGTAGGAGATGTTTTAGGAAGAAAGGACGCAAAAACTTACGCAACTCCCAGAAGGATAGCTCTCTATTACAAAGACTTTGAAAACATTAGCACAACGCACGAAGAACTACTTATAGGACCACCACTGAGCGCAGCTTACGACCAAGAGGGAAGACCTACAAAGGCTCTCTTAGGCTTTCTTCAGAGAACCCAAGCTTCCCATGAGGATGTGATAACTATCCAAAAAGGCACAGCCCAGTATGTTGCGGTAAAGAAAGTCCAAGAGGGTAAAAAGCCCCTTGACCTTCTTGTAGAAAAGTTTGAAGGTATTCTCCTTTCCGCACCACTACCAAAGAGTATGCGCTGGGACAAGACACATGTGAGGTTTTCAAGACCAGTAAGGTGGATATGTGCCCTTTACGGTGAGCAGGTAGTTCCTCTGCGTTTCGGTAGTGTTCAGGCAGGAAGGAAAACAAAGGGACACAGGTTTCTATCACAAGGATGGATAGAGTTAAGGTCTGCTTCTGAATACGAAGAGAAACTCAAAGAGCATTATGTAGTACCTGACTTTAAAGAGAGATGGGGTATGATCTTGAGCTTTCTAAAAGAAGAGAGCTACGCTTTGGGTGGTGTTGCTGAGTATCCAGAGGGACTTGACCAAGAGGTAGCAAACCTTGTGGAGTTTCCCTTTGCGGTAGTAGGTACTTTTGACGAAAAGTACCTTCAACTTCCTCAAAAGGTTATAGTCACAGTACTTGCCCATCACCAGAGGTTTTTTTGCGTGAAAAAACAGGACAAGCTCCTTCCCAACTTTATAGCCATAAGCGGGAATCTTCCCAAAGATAGCCTTATAGTCAAAGGCTACGAAAAGGTGGTAAAGGCAAGGTTAGAGGACGCCCTCTTTTTCTACAAAGAAGACCAAAAGGTAAGACTTGAGGACCTTGTGGAAAAACTCTCCCAAGTAGTTTTCCATCCAAAAGCGGGTAGTATGTTAGAAAAGACCCAAAGACTTATAACTCTTTCAGAAGAAATAGGAAAGGCTTTAAACTTAGACGAAAACACTCTTAAAAAGCTAAGAAGAGCAAGCTACCTTTCAAAAGCGGACCTTCTTACCCACATGGTAAGGGAGTTTGACGAACTTCAGGGATACATGGGATATGTGTATGCCCTTCTTCAGGGTGAAGACCAAGAGACAGCTCTTGCCATATACGAGCATTACTTTCCCAAGTCTCCCTCTGACCCTCTGCCATCAGGGACAGTAGGCAAAGTGCTCTCCCTTGCGGACAAAATAGATAACCTTGTGATACTGATAAGAGCAGGTGAGATTCCTTCTGGTAGTTCTGATCCCTACGGTCTTAGAAGATACGCTTATGCGGTATTTTCTATAATTGAAGACACCCAGTGGGATCTAAATTTGAGAGAGTTGATAGAAAAGACCTACGGTGGTGTAGATAATACATTGGAGGAATTTTTGAGAAACAGGCTTGAGGCTTACCTTGAACCTTACGGGTATGATGTGGCAAGAGCTGTGCTTGAGGTACATGACCCTTTGAAACCACTTAAAAGTATAAATACCGCCAAAAGGATTGCCAGTTTGAAAGAGGAGCAAAAATTTAAAGATGTAGTAAGCACATACAGGAGGGTGGTGAAGATCCTTCCTAAGGACTGGGGGGACAACATGGTAGATGAAAGGGCTCTCAAAGAAGAGGAGGAAAAAGACCTTTGGGAAAAGCTAAAGGGACTGAGGGTAGAAGATGTTCTTGATCTTCAGCCTTTGAAAGAGTACATAGACAACTTCTTTGACAAGGTGCTCGTTATGGATAAAGACGAGTGGATAAGAAGGAACAGATTAGCTTTGCTTTTAAATGTAAAACAACTTTTCAATAAATTTGCAGACTTTGAAAAATTGGTGTACGAGGAGGTATAAAAATGGCTGAACGCTACTTAGTTTGGCTTGACGAGGTGGGTATAGAGGACATACCCTTAGTAGGTGGCAAAAACGCATCCTTGGGCGAGATGATAAAGAATTTATCCTCTCTGGGAATAAACATACCTTACGGCTTTGTAGTGACATCAGAAGCTTATTACGAGTTTTTGCGTTATAACAAGCTGGAGGAGGAGATAAAGAAGATTTTAAAAGGGCTCGATACAAAAAACATAGAGGACTTGGCTAAAAGAGGTCATCAGGTACGAGAGCTTATAAGAGGTGGGGAGTTTCCTTCACATATAGAGGAACTTATAAAGGAATACTACGCTAAGCTTTCAGAAAAATACGGCTCTTTTGCGGTAGATGTGGCAGTACGCTCTTCTGCAACCGCAGAAGACCTGCCTCACGCCTCCTTTGCGGGTCAGCAAGAGACCTATCTAAATGTAGTAGGTGCGGAAAATGTACTGACTGCCATAAAGAACGGCTTTGCTTCTCTATTTACAGACAGAGCTATATCTTACAGGGAGTCTTTCGGTTTTGATCACTTCAAAGTAGGCGTGGCTATGGGCGTGCAAAAGATGGTAAGATCAGACATGGGAGCCTCGGGTGTTATGTTCACCCTTGACACCGAGTCTGGCTTTAAGAATGTAGTGGTGATAAACGCTGCCTACGGACTTGGTGAGCTTATAGTTCAAGGAGCTATAACACCTGACGAATACATGGTTTTTAAACCCACCCTTCAAGCAGGCTACTCAGCAATAATAGAAAAAAAGCTTGGGCGTAAAGACAGAAAAATGGTCTACGGTGTAGGTGGGGAGAGAACAAAAATAGTCAATGTACCCATATCAGAACAAAAGCAGTTTGCACTAACAGATGACGAGATCCTAAAACTCGCCAAGTGGGGAATACTTATAGAAGAACATTACTCGAAGAAAAACGGAAGATGGACACCTATGGACATAGAGTGGGCAAAGGATGGCATTCTAAACGAGCTTTTTGTAGTTCAGGCAAGACCAGAAACGGTGCATTCAAGGAAGGAAGAGAGGGTACTCAAAGTTTATAAGTTTGTAGAGCCCATAGAAGAAAGGGAGAAGAAAAGACTGGTTTACGGCATAGCGGTAGGTGATAAGATAGCGGTAGGTAAGGTAAGGGTAATATACGACCTTAAGGATGCAGGCAAGTTTCAGGAAGGTGAAGTGTTAGTTACAGACATCACAGACCCAGATTGGGAACCCATAATGAAAAAAGCATCCGCCATAATAACCAACAGAGGAGGCAGAACCGCTCACGCAGCTATAGTAGCAAGAGAGCTTGGCATACCTGCAGTGGTAGGCACCCACAAAGCTACCGAAATACTAAAAAGCGGTATGGAAGTTACTGTATCCTGCGCAGAAGGTGAGATAGGATATGTGTATGATGGTCATATACCCTTTGAGGTGGAGGAAATAAACCTTGAACATCTACCAAGACCCAAGACAAAGATAATGATGAATGTAGGAAACCCAGAGTCAGCTTTTAAGTATTCCTTTATACCCAACGATGGTGTTGGACTTGCCAGAGAAGAGTTCATAATAGCCAACTACATAAAGATACATCCGTTGGCTCTTATACATTACGAGGAATTAAAAGAACTGTATTTAAAGCTTGAGAAGGAAGGGTTAATTGATGAAAAAGGCTACTGCCTAATGTCCGCTATTCAGAATAACGCCAGAGGAGAACTTGCGGAAAAGTTAGTCAAAGGTAGAGACAAAAAAGCTATACCACTAAGGAGGATCATAGAAGATATAGAAAACCTTACCTTTGGATACGAAGACAAAGCTCAGTACTTTGTGAAAAAGCTCTCTTACGGAATTGCTAAGATATCTGCAGCCTTTTATCCCAATCCTGTGATAGTGAGATTTTCTGATTTTAAGTCTAACGAGTACAGAGGGCTCATTGGTGGAGAGCTTTTTGAACCCGAGGAAGAGAACCCTATGCTCGGATGGAGGGGTGCATCAAGGTACTATTCAGACACCTACAAACCCGCCTTTGGGCTTGAGTGCCAAGCCATCCTAAGAGTGCGCAACAAGATGGGGCTTACTAACACTAAAGTTATGGTCCCTTTCTGCAGAACACCCGAAGAAGGACAGAGGGTACTCAAAGTCATGGAAGAGTTCAAGCTTAGGAAAGGGGACAACGGCTTAGAAGTTTATGTGATGGCAGAGCTTCCCAGCAATGTACTCCTTGCGGATAAGTTTGCGGAGATCTTTGACGGTTTTTCCATAGGCTCTAACGACCTTACCCAACTCACCTTAGGTTTAGACAGAGATTCCGCTTTGGTGGCGCATCTGTACGATGAGCGTAATGAAGCAGTAAAGAGACTCATATCACAGCTTATCAAGGTAGCAAAAGAGAAAGGGAAAAAAGTTGGCATATGTGGACAAGGACCATCTGACTTTCCTGAATTTGCAGTTTTCTTAGTAGAAGAAGGTATAGACAGCATATCCTTAAACCCAGACTCTGTTTTAAAGACCATGCTTGTGGTAAGTAAAGCGGAAGAGAAGCTCAGGGGGGTGGTAAAATGAAACTAACATTACCAAAGCTAAAACTTCCCACTCTGAGAAAAACCAAGGTTTCTCTATCTGTGCAAATAACGGATAGAGTGCTCAGAATGTTAGACCTAAATGAGGAGAAAAAGCCAATTTTTGATTTAGAAGTTCGCTGGGAAGGTAAAAGCGAAAGCGAAAAACTCAGCATATTAAAAACTTATGTGGAAAGATACAACTTAAAAGACAGAGCTGTAATATCCTGCCTACCTGTTAACGACGGCCTTTTAAAGTTTTACAAATACCCTGCCACCATGAGCCAGAAAGACCTTAAACACGCCATAGATTGGGCTGTTAAAAGAGAGCTTTCTATGATAAAAGAGGGTACCCTGCACGACTACTTTGTGCTTGAAAGGGAAAAAGATGCTAAAAATGTTGTCATGCTTTTAGTGCTTGCAAGGGAAGAAGCGGTGAACAATCTGAAAAAGCTCATAGAATCCGCCGGTATGAGACTGAAAATACTTGATTACGAAGTTATAACCATAATAAACTATGGACTTTATAACAAAGTAGCTATTCCTTTCTCCGTACTTTACATAGACTACGGTTATGTTTTGCTGGTAACCTATTCGCCTTTGAATGTAGCTTACTTCGTGACACCTTGGGACTATACGGAATACCTCAAGACGAAAGACGAACACTACTTGGAAAATTTCTTTGCAGAGGTAAGAAACATCTTAATTATCAATGATCTAACTAATATCTACATAGCAGGACCCATCCTTTCTGAGGAAGAACTCCTTACGCGCATACTTGAAAACCTACCCATACTTGGTCTTCTTGATATAGAAGGTTTAAAACCTAACTTTTTTATTCCGTACACACTTAGTCTAAGAGGTATGGAGGGATGATAAAGATAAACCTTGTAAGAAAGAAGGAGGAGAAAGAATTAAAGCCCACAGCGAGGAGAGTACCACAGATAGCTCTTCCCACCCCAAAAGAAAATGCTATTTACTATCTGTCAGTCATCTTATGGCTGAGCTTTGTGTTAGCACTGCTTTATTATCTCAAGCTTCGCTCAGACATGGAGAATCTTAGAAAACAGCTGGACGAACTTAATGCACAGAAGGTGCAATTGCAAGCAAAGGCAAAGAAGTTCGCTGATGAGAAAAAAAACATAGAAAAAAACATAGCGGACCTTGAGAACAAAATAAAGGACATAGATAAAAGCAAAGATATAATAGTAGGGCTTAAATCTTACTATTCGCCTTTCAACAACACTCTTTTCTTTCATGTTAAATCAGTACCATCAGTTTCTTGGATATCTTCTTATAAAGAGAGCTTGGATATTAACACCTTACTCATAAAGGCAGAACTGGAACTTCAATCTCTTGATTACTACGGAATAAGTAATTACACCAAAAGGCTCGCATCATTATCAAAAGCGATAGAAGTATCAAGTATAGAAAGAAAGACAAACCAGTACGGATTTGAATACTATAGCGCAAAACTTTCCACAGCAAAGACACTACACGGAGGGAAAGGGAATGCGGAAAATCAATGAACTTCCCCAGTGGCAGAGAGTGTTTCTCTTTGTGGTAATGCCCATTATCCTTATCATTTTTCTTTACTTTCTATTTTTCCAACCTACAAAAGACGAAGTAGACAAACTAAAGGATCAGAAAAAGAACATACAAGCGGAGATAGAAAACTTACAGCGCTCTACAAACCCAAAGCTCCTTGAAAACCTCAAAAAGAAAGAAGAGGAAACAAGAAGACTTTTAGAAGAGAAGGAGAAAGAGCTTTCCGCCATAGTGGGAACTATACCTACAAAAAAAGATGTAAGCACTATACTCAAAAGCATAGGTCTTTTAGCAAAGAGGAGTGGACTCACCATAACTAACGTGCAGATACAACCCGGTCAGGAAACTCTTTATGTACTTCAAAGCGTAGGAAATGAAAAATTTGTTAAGGAACTTCAACCACAGCCACAACAAGCACAACAACAGAAACAACAAGAGAAAAAACAGCAACAGAAACCAGAAGGTGTGAAATACATAAAACAGAACATAAAGGTGAGCTTTACGGGAACTTACCCAGCTGTTGAAAAATTTATGGAAGGTATGTCAAAGGGTGGTGTTATATCCTACCCTTCAGGTATACAGCTATCTCAGGCAGAAGCCGGAAAACTACGCGGAGAGCTTGATGTTTTTGTTCTTATAAAGGAGGAGGAAAAATGAGGAATCTACTTTTACTGGCGTTGGTAAGCGTATCCTTTTCGCAGAAAGCCTTTGAAAGCATGGAAGGTGTGGTGGGTTATATAGTTATTGAAAAACACGGAAAAACAGAAAACTATGTAGTTGTTGAGGAGAAAGACGGAAAGGTAAAAACTATCAGAGTGGAGCAAAGCCCATCGCAGTTTCTAAAAAAGACTGAAGAAGGAGGGAAGAAATGAAAAAGGCACTTATGTCAATGCTTCTCTTGCTGAGCTTGTCTTTGGCACAAACCATAAAGGAGATGAAGTTTGAAAATGTAAAACTGGAAACAGTGCTAAAAGCTTTGTCTCAGGTTGCTGATATGAACGTCATCTTTGACCCTCAAGTATCCCAAGAAGTATCCAAAACCGTTAGCATAGCCATATACAAGCCAGTGCCTGTTGGAGAAGCTATGAACATAATACTCAAGGAGTACGGACTTATAGCAGTACCTATAGACAAGAAAGTTTATAGAATAACCAAAGCTGGAGAGATAAGTATAAGCCTTTCTGGACTTGATGACAGTCAAATAGAGAAGTTTGTAAAGTTTCTAAAGCCAAGAGTAAGCCCCTCTGCGGAAATAGTCATAGACAAAACCCTCAAGACGGTTTACATAAGAGATGAAGAACGCAACATAAAGAAGCTTGAGCCCATACTCAAGGACTATGCTAAGATAGTGGAAAAAGTAGCCCCTGCAGAAGAACGCATCACAAGAGTTTTTTATCTTAAAAACATATCCTTAGACGAAGCGGAAAGACTTTTAAGTGCCTATAAAAAGCCAGATACAGTAATCACTAAAGTGCAGAGTTTTTCAGCTCTTGTGATAACAGACAGTCCCAAGCAGATGGAAAAGTATCAGGAAGTGCTTAAAAACTTTCTCACCATGACACCTGCGGAAAGAAGACCCATAACCAAGATCTTCTATCTTAAGTACATAAGCCCGGACGAGTTCATAAAGATGATAGAACCCCTCAGGTCGGAAGCTGGCACCATATTAAGCGGTGGAGCTTTAAAGGTACAAGCACCCATACAACAGCCACAAATGGCACAATCTCAACAACAACAAACTCCTCCTTCACCCATACTCAAAGAGTTCAACGCTGTAATGATTACAGACTATCCAGAAGTTATAGAGAAGATAAGAGAAAGATTTAAAGATTACATAAGTGATTCACCCGTTCAAGTGAAGATAGAAGCAAGGATAATTGAGATAAGAGAGGAAGCCTTAAGGGAGCTGGGTATAAATTGGAATGTTTTGCTTTCTCAGGCAAGAGTACCCCAGTTTTGGAGCGGTGGGGCAGGACAAGGAGCCAATATAGGCACTCCGCCACCTCTTGGTAATATATACGTACCACCAGACACAGGAGTAGGTGTGCGCTCTCCTATATACTACACGCCAGGGCTTTCTCCCACGCCGGGTGGTATATTCACCTTTGCCTTCCAGAAGGGAATTTTAAATGCCCTAAACCTAAGACTATCCGCTCTTGAACGCATATCCTTGGCAAAAAACATAGCCAAACCTACAGTAGTGACCATCAACGCTCAAAAAGCAACCATAAAACAGGGAGTACAGATACCTTATCAAACCACTGTGATTGCAGGAGGTGCTCAAGCTGTCAACATACAGTTTAAAGATGTGGTACTTCAGCTTGATGTCACGCCGGTTGTATCACCAGACGGTAGGATACTCTTAGACATAAACCTCAAGAGGGACACACCAGGACAGCAAACTCCCCAGGGACCTGCTATAAACACCAAAGAAGCCTCCACAAAAGTGGTAGTCAACGATGGAGACACCTTAGTTATAGGAGGCATAATAGACAATCAAGAATCTAAGACTAACGAAGGGATTCCGGGTCTTGTGAGAGTGCCCATACTCAAGTGGGTCTTTGGACAGGAAAGGTTGCAAAACACCCAGTCCGAGCTTCTCATATTCCTAACTCCAGTACTTATAAGAGAATGAGTGATAAGGTAAGGATAAAGATAATCTCTTTAAGAGAGGAGGAAAACATAGAAAAGCTCGTTGAAGCCTTAGAAAACCTTGGAGTAAGCATATCAGAATTTTTCAGGTCCGTAAGTGCAGGTAAGCCTTTTGTTTTTGAGGCAGAAAGAGAAGCATACAGAAGATGGAAAAATACTCTTGACAAGCTTTGCTACTACCAAGAAGAACCCCATGTAGAAAGCTTATCCCCTTTAGGTTTTACCGCAGTGGCTTTGTTGGATACTTTTTTCGTTTTTTCACTCTCTGAATGGTTTTCAAAAAGTTTAAACTTGGAAGGTGTAGCATCTGGGTTTTTCGCATCTCAGATGCTTTTGTGGTCCTTTATCTCCATCTTTAAGCTCTTTATTGCCTTCCTTTTGTACGCAGGGTTTGGACAGAATCTTGAGACAACACCCGTGGGATACCTTTTGAAGATAAGGGTAAGCAACAAAGATACAAAAGTATTTATTTCCTTTATGCTCATACCCATAGCAGGCATTTTGCTGGTTAGCTCGCCTTTCGGAAGTTTTGCAAAGCTTTTTGGCTTATTTCTCTTTGCCTTCTTTGTAGGTGGCTGTCTTTCTGGATTACTAACTTCTCATTACCGATTGCGTATAGAAAGAGCATAAAGGGGTAAAAAGCATAAATTTAGGAAAAATATGTAAAACATGTACCACCAAACACTCCCAAAAGGGAGGATTAAAAATCCTGTGTAATAAACAAAAAGATGCAAATAAGGCAACCAGAGCATAATACCTAAAGCGGTAAGGAAATAAATGAAGACCAATGTTAAAGTTAAAAAGAACGCTGTAAAAAGATAAAAAGGCAGGTAAGTAAAAGCTGGAAGGAACTTTTCAGAGAACAGAAACACAAAAAGATATTTACCTACAAAGATTAAAGAAACTTCAAAAAATATAAATGCGGAAAACACCAAAAACAGTACTCTTTTTAGAAAATTTATCATTAGCTTTCCCTTCTGTGCGTACATTACGAATTTGGGAAAGAACACAGTCATAAATGTTAGAATAAGCCATACGAACACCTTACCTACCAAGGACACTGAGGCATAAAGCCCTGCAACAGAAGGTTCAAAAATGCGTCTTATAAAAAGATCGTCTGCATACACAAAAAAGCCTACAGGGGAGGTAAAAAGAGAGGCTTTAATAAGACCCAAAAGGGATACTCTTTTGGGTTTTGTAAAAAACACTCCGTTTACACCAAAAAGCATACTAAGAGCGGAAAAAGTGCTAACGATGAACGAGAAGAGCACACCAATAATCCCTAAATTTGCTAAGAAGACCACGGTCAGGAGCCTTACGCTCTGTTCAAAAACCACGGAAAGAGCAAGCAGGCTAAACCTTTCTAATGATTGAAGATAAGCTCTTTCTATGACAAGCATCTGTTGAAGAAACCACACACCGGCTACTGCCCAAAAATACTGAGCCTTTGATATCCTTAAAAAATCTTTTATAGGCTCAGCAAATATTATTCCAAGTATAAAAATAAAAAATCCCAGGAATAAACCTAAAAATCTCATATAAGAAAGTGCACTTTTCGTTTCTTGCCAATTCCTTAGTAGTTCTTTAACCACGGGAGTAGCGAGTAGGTTTATGAAGTTTCCTACGCTTAGCATCAGGGCATAAATAACCATAAACTCACCGTATCCATGCACTCCCAAATGCCTACTTACAAAAAAGTGAAAGACATAGCCTACAGCGTTGGCATACAAAAAGGCAAAGCTTACAAAAGAAAGATTTTTTATCATGCTAAACTCTTTATATACTCCTCGTAGCGCTCGGATATCTTGTCCCAAGTGTGTTCTTTGGCAAACTCTACGCCTTTTTTGCCCATCTCAAGCACCAGATCATCTCTTTCGTACAAGAACTTTATTTTTTCCGTAAGGTCCTTAGGGTCATCTTTGCGAAAGCTAACACCAAACCCTGCCTGCACCACATAAGAGAACACGGGAATGTCGCTAACAATCACAGGTTTTCCGCAGGACGCAGACTCAAGAGCTACTATCCCCTGTCCTTCGTACCTTGAAGGCATGACTAAAAATTTTGAACCTTTGATGAAATTAACCTTTTCCTCTCCCGTTAGTCTTCCCAAATACTCCATATTTTTACAACCATCTACCATTTTTAAAAACTTCTCTCTGTCTTTTCCATCACCAGCTATCTTAAATTTTATGTGTTTTAACTCCTTTATAGCCTTTGCTAAAAGATCCAAGCCTTTTTGAGTTATATCAAGCCTGCCAAGGTAAGCAACATAATGTCCCAACTCAAAACCATTCTCAACTTTATCAACACCGCTGGGTATTACCTGAGCTTTGATCTTGTAAGCTCTGTTTAAAAATTCAGAAAGGGAAATTATGTGTTTGTATCTTTTTGGGTAAAACCTTTCCACTAAGAAAAAGGGTAATCCAAGAAGGAAATACTTTTTTAAGATGTTTATCCCTTCGTAGTTTTGGAGTTGGAGAACCACAGGCTTTTTATCTTGATACCTGTATGCGAAAATGGGATTCCAAGGTGCAAAGTCTTCTACTATTAGGTCGTAATCTTTGTAATGTTTGCCCAAAAAACTTTTGGCTCTTAAAGCGTAAGAGAAGGTACTAATAATATAGTTTTTGTCAGAACCTAAAAACAAAAACTTTATGCTTTCTTTTTCGCCTTCTTGAGCCTTTGGATAATTTCCGCTTACCACTGTTATTTGATAGCCTTTTTTGGCAAGCCTTTTGTATATTTCAAAAGCTCTTACCGCTCCACCGCCACCTACCCAAGGGTTATTTATGTGATCGTAGATGAAGTGAATTATCCTCATGGTTTTTTCGCTATTATATAAACGAATCTTCCAAATATTTCGTAGGGTATAAAGGAAAAATCGTTGGCTTTGGGTGTAAGAAGCTGAAGCAGAGGATAGATGGGTAGAAGAGGCAGGTATTCCCACCATCTTAAAACCTTCACTTGATGGACCTCAAAACCGCACATCTTGGCAAGGATCTTTAGACTCTTTTTGGTCCAAGGTCTTATGTGAGTTGGGTCTGAGTAGAAGTTATAGCTTCCTTGGCAGAAAAGGGAAGTGTAATAGTCAGTAGCACAGTAGAAGTATCCGTTTTTTTTCAGGACCCTGAGGCTTTCCAAGAAGAGCTTTTGAGGATTTCTTAGGTGTTCCAGCACAAAGGTAGAAATGACCACATCAAAGCTTTCTTCCTCAAAGGGAAGATTCTGCTCCTCTATGTCGCATGCAGAAAAGCTAACATAATCTGGCAGTAAAGAGTTTTTCTCAAGGTCTACTCCAAAGAGCTCTGCAGAAGGGTTGAGGAACTTCCTTATAAAGTATAGTGCCTCTCCCGTTCCACAGCCTACATCAAGGATCTTAGAAGCGGTCTTTATGTTGGGTATACTGCTTAACTTCTTCACGGATATGTTGGTAAGCCTGTAGTAGAGCTTTTCTGTGATGGCGTACTTTTCAAAAAGCTTCCTAACAAAGGGTCTTAGTCCTATCTCTCTAATGCTTCCAAGATACTCCTGATAACCTTTATGTTTTTGCAAGCTTAAGCCTCCACACCATAATTGCCGCTTCTAAGGCTATTTTTTTACTCATCTTTGAAGCACCACTGTTTCTTTCGTAAAATATTATGGGTATCTCGCAAACTCTAAAGCCAAGTTTGTAAGTCTTGTAGAACATCTCTATTTGGAAAGCATAACCGTTGGACTTTATAGCCTTTAGGTCTATTTTCTCTAGTACCTCCCTTTTGTAGCATCTGTATCCACTGGTGATGTCTGTAAACTGTCTTACACCAAGTATAGTAGTTGCATAGAAGTTTGCAAACTTAGATATGAGAAGCCTTTTAAAGTCCCAACCTACTACACTTATAGTCCCTTTTGTGTATCTTGAACCAATCACAAGGTCGCACCCTTCTTCTACCTTTTCTACAAACCTTGGTATGTCTGAAGGATCGTGAGAGAGGTCCGCATCCATCTCAAAGAAAAGATCGTAGTCTCTCTCAAGTCCCCACTTGAAGCCCTCCACATACGCAGTACCAAGTCCAAGCTTTGTATGTCTTTTTAGGAGATTCACTCTCTGGGTCTTCTCCATCCACCTTTGGACTCTCTCCTGTGTGCCATCCTGGGAATTGTCATCTACCACGAGCACATCTACAAAAGGATGTTGTAAAACCCTCTCAAGTACCTTATCTATGTTGTCCGCTTCGTTATAAGTGGGTAGGACTACCAGCGCTCTCATAACAGTCCTCTGTCTTTGAGATAGCTTATAAACTCTGCTTTTGTCTTCTCCCAAGAGAAGTTCCTTGCCCACTCCACAGCGTTTGTGGAGAGTCTCTTGTAGAGCCCCTTATCTTCCCAAAGCAAGAGGGTTTTTTGTGCCATCTCTTGGTAATCCTTTACCAAAAACCCTGTTGTGCCATCTTTTATGCTGTCTTTTAAGCCTTGGACCCTGTAGCCTATGGCTGGTGTGCCCACTGCATTGGCTTGGATCACCACCTGAGCCCACCCTTCCCTTATGCTTGGAACCAAAAGCACATGAGACTCCCTTAGAAGTTGGTACTTTTCTTGACTTTCTATGTACCCTGTAAATACCACACCCTCTACATTTCCGTATTTGTTCTGCAGATAGGGTCTAAGGGGACCATCGCCTATGACATAAATCTTCGCATCCTTTACCCTTTGCTTGACTATCAGGTAAGCTTTTAGAGCGTCTTCTGGATTTTTGGTTTTTTTGAGCCTTCCTATGTAAGCCAAAGTCAAACTTTTACTTTTTTCTGAAATACTGGGTTCTATATCAAGACCGTTGTGTATGATGGTGATGTCCCTAAAGCCTATGCTTCTGAGGTCTTCTGCAGTGGATTCAGACACGGTTATAGTGGGCTTTTTTCTGTATAGTCTCAGAAGGAGTTTCTCCAAGAGTCTGAAAGGATAGCCCAAAGGTCCCAGCTCTGCGGTCCAAAACTCTTCATAAAGCTGGTGTATAAGCAGGATGGAGTTTTTCAAAAAGAAGGTCGTGTATCCCAAGCCATTGAACTCATCCACTATGAGCCAGTCCTTAGGCTTTTTAAGAGCGTACAGAAAGCCATAAAGGTGTGTGGTAAGCTCGTTGCCTTTCCTGATAAACCTTATACCTTCAAGATGCTCTTCTGCGGATAGTCCTTTGGGTCTTGAGGCAAACCACTCCACCTGCGCGCCTACGCTAATTAGCGCCTTTGCCAGCTCCATTGTATAGACCTCCGCCCCACCCTTTTCTGGATGCTTTATGCACCTCCTATTGAGAAAAAGCACCTTCATGCCTTGTAGAGGCTCAGCACCCACAAAGAAAAGAAGACCACAAAGGATAACAAACCTACCCTAAAAGATCTATAAATCATAAAAACTACAGACCCTATCCATCCCAAAAGGGACAGCACCACAAGAATGCTCCAAAAGACAGAAGGATACGGGTCATAATCCTGCATGGCTTTTAGGTCTTTGTATATCTGCTGATACTTGTCCTCTGGTGGAAGGTTGTTCTGTATGTAGAGCTCCGTCTTTAGGAGCACTATGTCTTTGTCTAACTTTTGGAGTTTTTCCGAGTATGGAGTGTATATGCCTCTTATTTGGTATATAGCAGACCTTAGCGTCTCATAGCAAAAAAGCCTGTGCTCCTTTTCCTTGAGCTTGGGACATAGCTTTTCTATTTTCTCCACCGCTTCTTGGTTGTAAGGACTAAAGGGTACATAATTTAGAAGTGTCCTCTCGTACATGGATATAGCCATAAGGGGATTTCCAGATACCAAAAGAGCATCACCTTCTCTAATAAGTCTTTTCTGGTTTTGAAAAAGCACAAACACAGCGCTCATAACCAAGACAAAGATAACCAACAGCCACTTCATCTTAAGCTTCCCCTTGCCTCCGCAGTGTAAGGGTAATAGATAAACCTCTCCAATTTGTTATTTTGCATCACCCTGTTATAAAGGTCTATAAGATTCTTGTTCTCTGGTCCTACCTTTATCTCAAACTCCGCACCGGGATGGCTCTTATCTCCCGGTCTGTTTACGGACACTCTAAAGGTGTTTCCCATATATCTCACGTCATAATTCAAAAGTCCAGTTTGTTTGCTGACTTCCACTCTGGAAATAAGGTAAGCAAACATAGGCAGAGAGTAGTTGCAAAGAGTTGCAGAAAACCTATCATCAGTCATGTAGTTGGCGCAGTCTAACATGCTAAGGTTTTCAAGTTCCTCGTAGCGCAATAACCTCTTTGTCCAAACATTCTCAGGAACTTGTAGGTTTTTGGGAATCAAGGCAAAGGAAAACACCCAAAACTCGTTTTTGAAAAACTCAGCCAAAGGATTGGGAGGTTTTAAAAACACTATACTGTAAAGCCTTCCAGATGAAGCAAACTCTGCAAAATTACCCTTAAAGAAGCTGGAAAATAGGTAACTGTCTTTGTAAAGCTTTTGGGGATAGCACCCTCTGGGTATGAGGGTGTTGCTATCTGGTGACAGGTAGTCGTTGGAGCAGATATCCTGCCTGTAGCGTGCCAAGTACTTAAAGTACCAAGAGCCAAAGGTATGGTTATCTCCGTAAGTTAGGTACAGGCTTCCTACTGGAAGGGAAGAGATGATGCTCTTGGAAATAGAATAAGCCACATAGTTGTCATTAAAGTTCTGGTCTATAAGCCTATCAAAGACACCCACCAAAGCGTATACAGAAAGAGATGCAGGAAGTGCTACTTTCAAAAGCTCCGTTCTTTTAAGAAGATCCACCACCCAATAGAGCCCAAGACCACAGAAAAGAGCAAATCCAAAGAGTGCAGGTAGGAAGTACTGATGCGCACCTATGTACCATCCATCAGACTTTATGAGA
This sequence comes from Hydrogenobacter hydrogenophilus, assembly GCF_900215655.1. Classification (NCBI taxonomy): domain Bacteria; kingdom Pseudomonadati; phylum Aquificota; class Aquificia; order Aquificales; family Aquificaceae; genus Hydrogenobacter; species Hydrogenobacter hydrogenophilus. The sequence continues at coordinate 28,564 of NZ_OBEN01000007.1, forward strand.
GGAAAAGAGAAGGTCATCTTAGCAAGCAGGAGGGAGTAAGCAAGGAAGAAAAGGCTAAGGTAGATGCCTACCCTTCTTGAGAACCTAAAAGCCCACAAGATACCCAAAAGGAAAAGGGGAAAAGCGTAAATAGGAAAGTTAGTCTTAAAGATAATAAAAAGGTTTTTCAGCGCGTAGTAGTAGCCCATTGGGTCTGCAAACAGACCCTTTGCCACCTCCGGAGATGACCCCTGCTGGTAGGGTTTTCTAAGAAACACTTCCCAAAAGCTATTTAGGTCATAAACTGGATTGGGTACGAACACCCTGTTACCCCTGATGAACATGTGCAGGTTTGCCCAAAAGCCAAGCAAGAAAAAGAAGATGCTAAAGGGTAGGTTTTTTAGGAATGGTCTAAAATAAAGTATGGAAACATACACAAGGGGTATAACCACAAGAACAGCTGTGTGGTGATTGGCAAGAGAAAGCCCCAACAAGAAGCTTCCAAGGAAACTAAGCCTTCTGTCATAACCTTCAAGAATGACTTTTAGACCAAAATACAAAAGCAGGGATATTATAAAAAGATTAAGCATGTAGAACTTCATAACTACAGACTGTCCCCAGAAGGAGTAAGAGACACCCAAAAGAGCCACAGGGAACAAAGAAACTAAAGCGTTTCCCGTCAAAGTGTGCACAAGTCTATAAAGCATATAAAGAGACAGTAAAGAAAACACTACAGATGCTAAAACCATTCTGAAGGGAACGCTTCCTAAGGGTAAAAAGCTAAAAAGCTTTAAAACTTCCATGTACAGAGGATATCCAGAAGGGTGTGCAAGACCTAAGGTTATAGCTCCTACCGCAAACTCTCCTGCATCCCCCGTATTTATAACCTTGCTGGAAGAGAAGGTATAAAAAAAGGCAAAAAGAGACAAAAGAAGGAATATCACCTGACGCTACACCTCAGGTTGTTTTCCGAAAACTCGCACACCGCTGTATAGTTGTTTATTCCTGCAAGCATACCTCTTACAGTACCACTTGCTATACCGTTTGGCGTGCATGTATAGCTTCCATCAAGCAAAACCTCAACATTTCCCATAGCGGTATTGACATTGGAGCAATTAGGAAGACCATTGAGGCTGTAAGGTGTAGGAGCTTCTACAAACTTAGAGACGCAATTCGCCATGGCATCTTTGGCACATGCTGAAGCTATAGAAAGGGCAAAGTTAGCCACCTTAGATTTGTCGCGATACATAAGATAAGAAGGAATAGCCATAGAAGCCAGTATAACCAAAAGAGCTATAACTATCAGAAGCTCTACAAGAGTAAAGCCTTTTTTCATGGCAAAAGCCCCCCACAAAGGGGGCTAAGAGCTTCAGCTTAGATTAACCCTGTATGGTGCACTTGACGCTTTGTTTGTCGTAAGTGCAAACCGCAGTGTAGTCAGTAGCGGTATCAAGTGTAGCAGTCGCACTGCTGTTAGATAAAGTACCGTCGGGATTGCAGGTACCGGGAGTAACTGACAGCGTTACTTGTCCACCACCAGTTGTTATGGTCGTTGTAGAACAGTTAGCCAGCTGAGTTGTTGGAGGTGCACCGCTTGCGTTTTCTGTACACCACGCTACCATGTCTAACATACAACCTCTGGCTATGGGTTCTGCGTAGGAGCTTACTTTGGCTTTCCTTTGGTACTTTAGGTACTGCGGTATTGCCAAGGATGCCAGTATGGCTATGATGGCTATGACGATGAGTAGCTCAATGAGGGTGAAACCCCTTGAGCTGTTCATCCTCGCGGACCTGCTCGTGGCTTGATAGAGCTGTCTCATGGCTAAACCCTCCTTTAAAGGTTATTAAGTTTTAATGTTAACGCAGGTTGCGTATAATGGCAAGGTTCTTCACGAAAACTTCACTTATCCTCCTTGTGTGGAACTTCAAAAACCTTATAAAGAAGCTGTCTTATCTCTCTTATGTCTTGTTCCAGTCTGTCTAGTCTCCTGTCCACATCCTGCCGTAAGTCATCTATACGCTTATTGATATCATCAAAGCGTTTGTTTTGCACATTTGCAATGATCCCCATTAGCACCACATTACCCCCTATTATGCTCGCTATGATGGTGATAACTTGTATCCATTCCATTCACTTTTCCTCCTTGTGTGGCACTTCAAACACCTTATAAAGAAGCTGGCGTATCTCTCTTATGTCTTGTTCTATCTTATCAAGCCTTCTGTCTATTTCTTGCTCCATCTTGTCCAGTCTTCTATCTATGTCCTGCCTTAGGTCGTCAATCCTTCTGTTTGTGTCATCAATCCTTTTGTTAAGTAAGACTACTACTATACTTATAATTCCCACAAAGCTTGCAATGATGGTTATGGTTTGTGTCCAATCCATTCACTTATCCTCTTTGTGAGGTATTTCAAACACCTTGTAAAGTAGCTGTCTTATTTCTCTTAGTTCCTGTCTTATCTCTTTCATGTCTTCCCTTAGGTCATCTATGCGCCTGTTTGTGTCCTCTATACGCTTATTTGTGTCCTCAATGCGTTTGTTCAAAAGGTTAGCCACTATTCCAATAACAGCTGTTAAGCTGGCTATCACAGTAAGAGCCTGTATCCATTCCATTTACTTGTCCTCCTTATGAGGCACTTCAAATATCTTATAAAGAAGCTGTCTTATCTCTCTTATGTCTTGCTCCAATCTATCCAGTCTCCTGTCCATGTCTTGTCTAAGGTCGTCTATGCGTTTGTTTAACAACTGAGCAACTATTCCAATAACTGCAGTGAGGCTGGCTATTACTGTAAGGGCTTGTACCCATTCCATAGCGTTAAATATATCTTAGCTTTAAATCTTTGACAAACGAGAGTGTATAACATATACTTATGACCCATGGAGACACTTTTAGCTTTTTTGATACTCATAGGTGTGCTTGTGTGGTTTCATGAGTTTGGACACTTTCTTTTTGCCAAACTTTTCGGTGTAAAGGTAGAGGTTTTTTCTATAGGTTTTGGTCCAGTGGTTTTAAGTAAGAAGTGGGGAGAGACTGAGTATAGGGTATCTGCCATACCTTTGGGTGGGTTTGTCAAGCTCTACGGCGAAGAAGAAAACTCAGATGACCCAAGAGCTTTTTCTTCAAAGAAGAATTATCAAAAGATACTTATAGCCAGTGGAGGACCTCTTTTTAATTTTATATTGGCGGTTCTTTTGTTTGCTCTCATCTTTTCTGTAGGAAAACCTACACCTTCCTATGTACTTGAAAAACCTCTTGTAGGACATGTGGTGGAAAACAGCCCAGCACAAAAGCTTGGACTAAAAGAAGGAGATCTTTTATTAGAGATAAACGGTAAGAAGGTAAACACATGGAAGGACTTTGAAAATGTTGTGCTTGAGAGTGTATTGAAAAAGAACTGGAACATAGTGGTACTCAGAAACGGTCAGGTACTGCAACTTTCTGGAAGTGTGGAGCTTTCTAAGGCTCACTCTTTTGGTGTTGAGCCTTACATTAAACCTGTCATAGGCAAGGTTCTTCCAAAAAGCCCAGCGGAGCAAGTAGGTATAAAAGAAGGAGATGAAATATTAGAAATAAACGGCAAAAAGGTTAAAAGTTGGTACGATGCGGTAGCCCTCATAAGAAGTACAAAGGGGGAGATTATAAAGCTTAAGATCAAAAGGGACGGACAGGTTCTTGAGAAGCATGTGATACCTATGGTTGATAAAAGGACGGGCACTCCTCTTTTGGGTGTATCACCGCGCATAGAACTCATAAGCGTAAAAGAGCCATTAGGTGAAGCTGTCTTGGAAGCTTTTAAGAAAACACAGGATTTAACAGTCTTGTCCATTAAAGCTCTTTGGGGTTTAATTACCGGTGGTCTTTCCCTAAAAACGCTTGGTGGTCCTATAGCTATTGCTCAGTTGGCTGGAGAATCTGCCCAGCAGGGGCTCATAGCTTTTCTTGGTATGATGGCTTTTATATCCGTTCAGCTTGCAGTTTTCAATCTCATTCCTCTTCCTGTACTTGACGGTGGCTTAATACTCCTCTTTCTTATAGAATCTATTAGGAGAAGACCTCTTTCGCAGAAGTTCAAAGAAAACTGGCAAAAAGTAGGCTTTGCCATCATTATAGCTCTTTCAGCTTTTGTTATACTCAACGATATAGTGAGACTTATAACCGGTAGTGGTGTTTAAAAGGGCCTGCCTGGAACCTTTTCCCAATCTTTGAGAAACTGCTCCAATCCTTTGTCAGTTAGAGGATGATTGAAGAGCTTTTTCATCACTTCAAAGGGCATGGTGCATATATCAGCACCTATGAGAGCAGCCTCCACCACATGCATGGGGTGGCGCACACTTGCTACTATGATCTGTGTATCTATGTCGTAGTTATCAAAGATGGTTTTGACTTCTCTTATGAGCTTCATACCTTCTCCAGATATATCATCCAGTCTTCCTATGAAGGGGGAGACAAAGGTGGCACCTGCCTTTGCAGCAATGAGAGCTTGAGCGGGTGAGAAGATGAGAGTCACATTTACAGGTATGCCTTCAGATTCAAGTACTTGAATGGCTTTTACACCTTCTGGAGTCATGGGTATCTTTACCACCACATTATCGCCAAGCTCAGCAAGCATCCTTCCCTCTTTTATCATACCTTCCGCGTTAAGGGAAACAGTTTCTAAGCTCACAGGACCATCTACGAGTTTAACTATCTCTTTAGCTACTTCCATAAAGGATCTACCCGTCTTGGCTATAAGCGTGGGATTAGTGGTCACGCCGTCAAGGATACCCCACTCTAACGCTTGCTTTATTTCGTCTACATTTCCTGTATCCAAAAAGAACTGCATCTTGTCCGCCTCCATAATAATTATACCACAGCACCTTTTTTGAGTTCAAGGAATTCTAAAACCCTCTGTGCTACCTGATAAGATGCTCTAATACAATCTGCTACGGATACACCGTAAAGGTAATTGCCCGTTAGAAATAGACCTGGTTGTTCCTTTTCTATGGAATTTGCCAAGTCCAAGTACCTACCGTATCCCAGCGTGTACTGAGGTATTCCCTTCTTCCAGCGCGTTATCCTTATAATTTCAAAATGCTCTATTTTTAGTATTTCCTTTAATTCTTTTTCTACAATGCTCACCACTGCTTCGTCTGAGTAATCTACTATCTGCGGATCTGTAGCTCCACCTAAGTATAAGGTAAGCAGGTCCTTTCCTTTGGGGCTTCTACCCGCAAAGAGCTGTGAGGAGAATATCACACCAAGTATTCTTTTGCCTTCCCTTCTTGGCACCAAAAAGCCAAAGCCCTCTGGCAGACTACCCGCATTTACGGATATGTGCATCACAAGTACAGGCGCATAGTAAATCTTATCAAATTCTTCTGACACGCTCCAAGAGAGATCTCTGAGGAGGTAGCTTGCGGATGTAGAGGGTGTAGCAACTACTACCGCTTTGGCTGAAAACTTACCCTCCTTGGTGTCCAAAAGGAAAAACTCATCTTTCCTTCTTATTCTTAGGACTACATTTCCTTTGAGCACTTCAAGTTTTTCTGAAAGTTTGTTTATTAAGGTTTTATTGCCATCTTTAAAAGATATGAGTTTTCCAGAAGGACCTAAGGCTTTTAACTTTATGGCACCCCTTATAACGCTTCCGTACCTTTCTTCAAGCTCATACACTTTTCTGACCGCATACTTTACGGAAAGTTCTTCTGGGTCTCCCGCATAAACTCCAGACACAAAGGGTGCAACCACATAATCTAAAAACTCTTTTCCAAACCTGCGCCTTACAAACTCCGCTATACTCTCTTCTTTTTTGGGAGATTTGGGCACAAAGGGTTCTCTCAGGAGCCTGAGTTTTCCACTAAAGGACAGGAAGGGTGATGTGATAAACTCCAAAGGAGAAAGGGGAAGAGCAACGAGCCTGCCCTTTTTATATATGTACCTTTTTTTGGAAGATGGGTTGGCATATATGGGTTCTAAATGCAGGTCCTTTAAAAAATCTTCCATCTTACTATCTGCAAGAACTGTCTGAGGTCCCAATTCACACAGATACCCATCTATGTATTCACTCTGTATGTTTCCTCCCAAAACCTCTTCCTTTTCAAAGACCTTTACTTCTACACCAGCTTTTTTTAGATGATGAGCTACCGAAAGACCAGATATACCGCTTCCTATTATCGCAACTTCCATCATGATTTGTAAGGAACACCCTTTAAAGGAGAAGAGGGAACTGCGTATGTTCTCTTTGGCATTCTACCTGCAAGGTAAGAGAGCCTACCTGCTATCACTGCGTACTTCATGGCTACTGCCATCTTTATGGGGTCCTTTGCTTCTGCAAGAGCAGTGTTGGTAAGAATGGCATCAACGCCAAGCTCCATAACGGGTGGTATGTCAGCGGCGCTTCCTATACCAGCGTCCACTATAACGGGGATAGAAACAGACTCTTTGATAAACATAATGTTGTAGGGGTTTTGAAGTCCAAGTCCTGATCCTATGGGTGCTGCCAAGGGCATAACCGCTGCACAGCCTACATCTTCAAACTTTTTGGCATAAACAGGATCATCAAATATGTAAGGAAGTACCACAAAACCTTCTTTCACCAAAATTTTAGCAGCTTTCAGGGTCTCTTCCATGTCCGGAAGGAGTGTTTTTTGGTCTCCTATAACCTCAAGCTTTATCCAGTTTATGCCTGTGGCTTCTCTTGCAAGCATGGCGGTTTTAATGGCCTCTTCTGCAGTATAACAACCAGCAGTGTTGGGAAGTATTAGGTACTTTTTGGGGTCTATATAATCTAACAAGTTTTCCTTATTTGGGTCTGTAATGTTAACTCTTCTGACTGCTACCGTTATTATTTCCGCACCGCTCGCTTCAAGGACTTCCTTATTCTGCTGAAAGCTTTTGAACTTTCCAGAGCCTATTATGAGCCTTGACCTAAATGTCCTTCCTGCTATTTCAAGTGGGTCTTCCTCTAAGAGCTTTTCCACATCAAGCATATAAAACCTCCGTGAATAGATTTTATATCAACCGCCACCTACCAAGTGTATGATCTCAACACTATCGCCTTCTTTTAACCTTACATCCGTGTATTTACTCTTAGGAATTACCTCTCCGTTAACAGAGATGGCAAGCCCTACCTCTCTAAAGGCTATACCCAAGTAGTTCAGAAGTTCATTCAAGTTAAGCTCTCTCTCTACTTCTCTTGGCTCACCGTTTATGTAAAGAACCATGTGTATAAAATATACATTTTAAAAGCTTCATCATCAAGGGGAGCGTTGTATAATTCTTTCCTACATGCCATGAGAGGGATTTTAGAGGTTTTGCCTTTTTTGCTGTTTCTTGTGGTAGTGTTTGGTGCTATCTTTGGAGTAGACCTTTTAAAAATCGTAGGGGGTGCTAATATGCCTTTGGTTATTCTCTTGGTTTTAGTGGTTATCTTTTTATCAGTAAGTGTTAAGATAGTTCCCGAATACCAAAGAGCGGTTATTTTTAGGCTGGGAAGGGTTATAGGAGCAAAGGGTCCAGGGCTTTTTATACTCATACCCATAATAGACAGAATGGTCAAAATGGACCTCAGAACTGTGACTCTTGATGTGCCCACTCAGGACATAATAACTAAGGACAATGTGTCTGTCAGCGTGGACGCGGTTGTCTATTTCAGAGTTGTAGATCCGGTAAAGGCTGTGGTGGAAGTAGAAAACTACTACTATGCTACATCGCAGATAGCTCAAACTACTTTAAGAAGCGTTTGCGGTGCTGTGGAACTTGACGAGCTTCTTGCAGAGAGGGAAAAGCTAAACATACAACTGCAGGAGATAATAGACAGGCAAACAGACCCATGGGGCGTCAAGGTGGTGGCGGTAGAGCTAAAAAAGATAGACCTTCCTGAGGAACTCAGGCGTGCTATGGCAAGGCAGGCAGAAGCAGAAAGAGAAAGAAGAGCTAAGATCATAACCGCAGAAGCAGAGTATCAGGCGGCTCAAAAGCTTGCAGACGCTGCCAAGATCTTAGCATCAGAACCCTTAGCTTTGCAAATTAGATATCTGGAAACAATACAGACAGTTAGTTCAAAGCCGGGCAACACCATCCTAATACCCATTCCCTTGGAGATGATGAAGTTTTTCACAAAAGATGAGGAAAAGATACAGGGTAAGAGTTAATCGCTCAGGAATCATCTTCATAGGCATAACGGTATTTTTTGGTGTTGCAGCGGTAAACACAGCAAACAACCTCCTTTACTTAGTTGTGTCTTCTATGCTTTCCTTTATGTTAGTATCTGGCTTGATCTCTCTTTATAACCTGCGTGGCCTCAGTATCAAGCTTATCCCACCTGCGGAAGTTTATGCCATGAGGTACGAAAATTTTAGGCTATTAGTAGAAAACAGAAAGAGACTACCCTCCTTCCTCATAAGATTCCCTTCTAAACTAAAAGATGAAACCCTGCCAATAATCTTCAAAAGAGGAGAAACTAATGTAAGTCTATTTTTTGAAAGGAGAGGTCTTTATCAAAATGTGCAAGTTGTTATAGCAACAAGCTTTCCTGTGGGACTTTTTGAGAGATACTATGTAGAAGTTGTGCCTATAAACTTAGTGGTTTTTCCTAAGCCAATTCCTACAAAGCTAAGCTTTTTAGAAAGCTCATCTACCAAGGAGATGGGAGAGAGTTTCCAGAGTCTTACCAGAGGATACGACGAGGTGCATTCCATAAGGGAGTACAGAGGAGAACCTGTAAAGCTTATACACTGGAAAGCTTCTGCCAAAACAGGCAAGCTTTATGTAAAGGATACCTACTCGCAGGAAAAAAGCCCTATAGTGCTTTCCCTTGATTTAGTTGATGGTAGCAAAGAAGAAAAAGTCTCTAAACTGGCTTATCTTGTGATAAAGCTGATAAGTGAAGGCTATCCCGTAGGGCTAAAGATAGGTGAGGACATAATACCTCCTGCTACTGGTGAAAGGCACAAAAGGGAGATTCTTACCGCCTTAGCTCTCCTCAAATAGAGCCTTAGGGTAAGAACCAAGGATCTTTATGATACGGTTGTTTTTGGAAAGGGACTCCAGCGCCATTTTGACATTCTCATCTTCCATGTGTCCGTCCAAGTCAACAAAGAAGACATAATCCCACGCCTTCTTTTTAGAAGGTCTTGACTCTATTTTAGTAAGGTTAACTCCGTATATGTAAAAGCTTTCTAAAGTTTTGTAAAGATCACCAGGTTTGTTTCTGACTGCAAGTATGAGGCTCGTTTTGTCCTTCCCTGTTCGTTTCACACTTCTCTTTCCTATAACGAGAAATCTGGTGAAGTTGTTAGAACTGTCCTGTATGTTTTCTGCAAGGATGCCCAGATGATAAGTGTAAGATGCCACTTCACTGGCTATGGCTGCAGCATCTTCAAGCTCAAGAACTATCTCACATGCCCTTGCGGTGCTTTCCGTTTCTATGATCTGAGCATTTGGTAAGTTTTTATCTAACCAAGTCCTACATTGAGCTAAGGCATGCCTGTGAGAGTATATTCTTTTCACATCTTTTAGGTTTGAGAGGTTAGAGAGGAGGTGTAGCCTTATAGGAATGACTACCTCACCTACTATCTTTAGGTCATACTCTAAAAACATGTCAAGGGTGTAATTGACAACACCTTCTATAGTGTTCTCTACAGGCACCACGCCGTAATCTACTCTGTCCAAGTCCACTTCACTGAAAACATCCCTTATGGTACTTACAGGTACATAATGTACGGAAAAACCAAAATACTCAAGAGCAGCCTGATGGGTAAAAGTGGCTTTTGGTCCCAAATAGGCAACCCTTAGTGGTTTTTCAACAGATAAACACGCAGACATAACTTCCCTGTATACATGAAAAAGAGCCTCTTCGGGAAACTTTCCGCCGTAAAGTTCTCTGTTTAGTTTTAGGAGCCTCTCAAATACCTCTCTTTCCCTTTCTGGTGCGTGTATATCAAGCCCTGCGTTTTTTTTAAGCTCGCCTATCCTTTGAGCTATACTTATCCTTTCGTTAAGGAGTCTTAGGATCTCCTCATCTATACGGTCTATTTCCTTCCGTAAAGCCCATATCTCGTCCATGAGAATAGTTTATATAAAAATAGGGATTTTCTTTACTTCTCTGTTTCCAGTATTTGCGCCTTTTTCTGTAGACTTCTCTTAGATATTCCGGAAGGGTTAAGCTTGGATGTCTGCCCTTTGCTATACTGCGAAGGTGCCACCACCACTTTTCGGGAGGTTGTGTAGGATCATCCGTTAGAGGTTCATCAGAACTATCAAGAAGGTCTATAAACCTGTGTACATTCTGAAGAAGTTTCCTGTCCGTTTTTCTTACATACACGCTATCATCAAGTCCTTCCTGATGTATCTTTTCTCTGAGCCTTATTATAAGGTCTGGGTATCCTATACCGTAGTTCAAAAGCATTTCCACTTCTGCAAAATAAACATAATCTGTATCAAGTTTCCTTTTTAACTCTCCCATATAACTTATTATAACATGACAAAAATCATTGTGGTAGGAAGCGGAATTATAGGTCTTAGTAGTGCGCTTTTTTTGTCTCTTTCTGGCTTTAGGGTAAGTCTTATAACCAAAAATCCTGAGGAAGCGGTATCATGGGTGGCAGGAGGCATGTTGGCACCTTTTTCAGAGGGGCTCGAAGGTGTGCTATTTGATTTCTCTTACCGTAGTCTAAAGGAGTATCCGTCCTATGTGGAACTCATCAGAGAAGTGTCTGGGCAAAAGATAGATCTGTGGATGGAAGGTATAAACAGAGTGGTGCTAAAGGGAGAGGAAGATACCCTTAGAAAGGCAAGGAGGTACATTAAAGAGGGTTTTAAGCTTGAGATATTAACGCCTAAAGCTCAGCTTTCTGATTGTGTGGACTGCGTTATACATTACGCGGAGGAAGGTTGGGTAGATGTACCTATGCTTATGGATGCTCTTCTGTTTGCGATAAACAGAGAGGGTGTGGAGTTTATAACAGACAGAATACACAAAGTGATTACCAAAGACAGAAGGGTTATCAGGTTAGAAGGCGTTAAAAACAGATACGAAGCGGACTTTTATGTGTTTTGCACCGGCACATGGACAAGGGAGCTTTTTGACCTTCCCGTCTTTCCTGTCAAAGGTCAGGCTCTTAAGGTAAAGTATCCTCATGTGGATAGGGTTTACTACTCTTTAATTTCTTACATAATTCCAAGGAGTAAGTATGTTTATATAGGTGCAACCACCGAAAAACAAAACACAGACCCTCAGGTATCTCTTGAAGGCATAAAGACGCTATCGGAAAACGCTATACGTATAATGCCTACCATAAGCTCCGCTCAGTTTTTATCCGCTGTGGTAGGTTTCAGACCAGCCACACCTGATGAACTTCCCATCTTTGATCTTGGAGAGAACTACATGCTACTGACAGGACACTACAGAAACGGCATACTTCATGCTCCTATGACTGTAAGAGTATTACAGGATTACTTACTTAAAGGTGAGAGGTCTTACTACTTGGACTACTTTTCCCCAGAAAGGTTCAAAAACCCATGATTTAAGTTAGCACTTTTTGTAAGGGGAAGTTATAATAAATGATCCACTAACAAAAGGAGGTGTGTATGAAGGTAAAGGTGGTGCAAAAAGAGGACTTTCACTTTGTGGGTAGTGGTGAATCCGGAAGGGAAGTGCTCATAGATGCTGCTGGGTATGTGGGTGGTAAAGGAAGGGGTGTAAGGCCACCGGAACTTCTCTTTCATTCCATAGCAGGATGCGTAGGCATACACCTTTACGAGGCTCTTCATAAGGAAGGCAAGCACACACAACACATAGAGATAGAAACAGACGCGGAGAGAATAACTGAGGGCTATCCAAAAGTTTTTACCAAAATATACCTCTTTGTAAAAGTTAAAGGAGATGTAAGTGAAGAGGACGTTAAAAAGGCTCTGGACAAGGTGATTTACAACCCTGGTACCTGCTCCATAGCCTACATGATAAACCAAGTGGCACCCATAGAGTATAAGGTGGAACTCATAAGCTGAGCGGAGGCAGACCATGTTTAAAAAAGTCCTTATAGCCAACAGAGGAGAAATAGCCTGTAGGATAATAAGGGCTTGCAAAGAACTTGGCATACAGACAGTAGCCATATACAACGAGATAGAAGCTACCGCAAGACATGTAAAGATGGCTGATGAAGCCTACATGATAGGCGTAAACCCCTTAGACACATATCTTAATGCTGAAAGGATAGTGGATCTCGCTCTTGAAGTAGGGGCTGATGCCATACATCCCGGTTATGGTTTCCTTGCGGAAAACGAACATTTTGCGCGTCTATGTGAAGAAAAGGGCATAGTGTTCATAGGTCCCCACTGGAAGGTTATAGAACTTATGGGAGATAAAGCAAGATCAAAGGAGGTTATGAAAAAAGCGGGTGTCCCAACAGTACCTGGCAGTGATGGAATATTAAAAGATGTAGAAGAGGCAAAAGCTATAGCAAGAGAGATAGGATACCCAGTGCTTCTTAAGGCTTCCGCAGGTGGTGGAGGAAGAGGTATAAGGATATGCAGGAACGAGGAGGAGCTTGTTAGAAATTATGAAAACGCGTACAACGAAGCGGTCAAAGCCTTCGGAAGAGGTGATCTTCTCCTTGAGAAGTATGTAGAAAACCCAAAGCACATAGAGTTTCAAGTTCTTGGGGACAAGTACGGTAATGTCATACACTTAGGAGAGAGGGACTGTTCCATACAGAGAAGAAACCAAAAGCTTGTGGAGATAGCTCCTTCCTTACTTTTGACTCCTGAGCAGAGGGAGTATTACGGAAGCTTGGTGGTAAAAGCGGCAAAGGAGATAGGTTATTACAGTGCAGGAACTATGGAGTTCATAGCGGACGAGAAAGGAAACCTTTACTTTATTGAGATGAACACAAGAATACAGGTAGAACATCCTGTGACGGAAATGATAACGGGCATAGACATAGTAAAGTGGCAAATAAGGATAGCAGCAGGAGAAAAACTCAGGTACTCTCAAGAAGACATAAAGTTCAACGGTTTTTCCATAGAGTGCAGAATAAACGCAGAAGATCCCAAGAAGAACTTTGCACCCAGCATAGGTACCATAGAAAGGTACTATGTGCCGGGAGGCTTTGGTATAAGGGTGGAGCATGCAGCTTCAAAGGGCTACGAGATCACACCCTATTATGATTCTTTAATAGCCAAACTTATAGTGTGGGCTCCCCTTTGGGAGGTTGCGGTGGATAGGATGAGGGCAGCGTTAGAGACTTACGAAATATCCGGTGTAAAAACCACCATACCCCTTTTGATAAACATCATGAAAGAAAAGGACTTTAGAAGCGGAAAGTTTACTACCAAATACTTGGAGGAGCACCCCGAAGTTTTTGATTACGCAGAGCACAGAGATAAAGAAGATTTTGTAGCCTTTATATCCGCTGCCATAGCAAGTTATCACGGACTTTGATATAAAAAACTTGGTCTGGAGGTATAAGGTATGCATGTAGTAGAGATTATGGAAGAGATAAGAGAAAAGATGAAAGAGTTTGAGAAGGGAGGGTTTAGAAAAAAAATACTCATAACTGACCTCACACCAAGAGATGGCCAACAGTGTAAGTTAGCTACAAGGGTTAGAACGGAAGACTTACTGCCTCTTTGCGAGGCTATGGATAAAGTGGGGTTTTATGCGGTTGAGGTTTGGGGAGGTGCCACTTACGATGTGTCTCTTAGATACCTCAAAGAAGACCCTTGGGAAAGGTTAAGGCGTATAAAGGAGGTTATGCCCAACACAAAACTCCAGATGCTATTCAGAGGACAGAACATAGTAGGATACAGGCCCAAATCTGACAAGCTCGTTTATAAGTTTGTAGAAAGAGCCATAAAGAACGGCATAACCGTTTTTAGAGTGTTTGATGCCCTAAATGACAACAGAAACATAAAGACCGCTGTAAAAGCCATAAAAGAGTTTGGTGGTGAAGCTCACGCGGAAATAAGCTACACAAGAAGCCCTATCCACACATACCAAAAGTGGATAGAGTATGCCCTTGAAATAGCAGAAATGGGTGCGGATTGGCTTTCCTTCAAAGATGCTACAGGTATTATTATGCCCTTTGAGACCTATGCCATCATAAAAGGTATAAAGGAGGCTACCGGTGGAAAATTGCCTGTACTACTTCATAACCACGACATGAGCGGGACAGCCATAGTCAATCACATGATGGCTGTGCTTGCAGGGGTTGATATGTTGGATACGGTGCTTTCTCCCCTCGCCTTTGGTTCCTCTCATCCAGCTACAGAATCTGTGGTTGCCATGCTTGAAGGCACGCCCTTTGACACAGGTCTGGACATGAGAAAGTTAGATGAACTTGCGGAAATAGTCAAGCAGATAAGGAAGAAGTACAAAAAGTACGAAACCGAGTACGCAGGAGTCAACGCAAAAGTGCTCATACACAAGATACCCGGTGGCATGATATCCAACATGGTAGCCCAACTCATAGAAGCAAACGCTTTGGACAAGATAGAACAAGCCCTTGCGGAAGTACCTAATGTAGAAAGGGACTTAGGATACCCACCACTTCTGACACCTTCCTCACAGATAGTAGGCGTTCAGGCTGTTTTGAATGTCATATCCGGTGAGCGCTACAAAGTTATAACAAAAGAAGTAAGAGACTATGTGGAAGGCAAATACGGAAAGCCACCAGGTCCCATATCCAAGGAGCTTGTAGAGAAGATCCTTGGACCTGGAAAAGAACCAGATTTCTCCATAAGAGCAGCGGACCTTGCAGACCCTAACGACTGGGATAAAGCATACGAAGAGACAAAGGCGATTCTTGGAAGAGAACCCACAGATGAAGAGGTGCTACTGTATGCGCTGTTCCCCATGCAGGCAAAAGACTTTTTCATAGCAAGAGAAAAAGGAGAGCTTCATCCAGAACCTGTTGAGGAGCTTGCAGAAGCTACAGAAGTCAAACCCGGCACAGTGCCTGGTGCTGCACCCGTTGAATTTGAAATAATCTATCACGGTGAGAAGTTTAAGGTAAAGATAGAAGGTGTAAGCGCTCATCAGGAACCAGGAAAACCCAGAAAGTACTACATAAAGGTGGATGGAAGACTGGAAGAGGTTCAGTTAACACCCATAGTAGAGGCGGTACCTTCGGGTGGTCCATCTGCGGTAGCAGTTCAGGCAGAAGAGAAAGGCATACCAAAAGCTACACAACCCGGAGATGCCACCGCTCCCATGCCGGGAAGGGTAGTTAGAGTTCTCGTACAGGAAGGCGAAAGCGTAAAAGAAGGGCAAACAGTAGCCATAGTGGAAGCTATGAAGATGGAAAACGAGATACACGCTCCCATAAGTGGTGTTGTAAAGAAGATCTTCGTAAAACCCGGTGATAATGTAACGCCCGACGATGCCCTTCTGAGAATAGAACCTGTAGAGGAAGAGATCAGCTACGGCTAAGAAACTACTTCTAAAAGCTTAACCTCTCCTGCACCGCAGGGGAGGGTTTTACCTATTTGCGCCTTTGCCCTTAGAATGTATCCCAGTGCTTTATCTCCCTTAGAATTGACAGAAGTGATCAAGCCTATATCCTTGTTATCTTCTCTAATTTTGTCACCTTCCTTAACATTCTTTACCTCAAACTTTGCCAGAGTTCTTGGGGTTCTACCTCTGTAATACACCCTCGCTATAGCTTCCTGTCCCACATAACAGCCTTTTGTAAGGCTTATAGCATAAGAAAGCAGTCCTGCTTCTAAAGGAGAAAAGCCCTCCCTTAGCTCCTTCCTTATGCGAGGGATTAGCTTTTCTATTCTTATATCTTCAAACTCTTGTGGGGTTATCCTACCTACGCGGTTGAGTATTTCTTCTAACTTTTCTCTACTCCCGAGTATGTCATATCCTTCTTCTCTCAAGCGCATGTTGTTTTTGGCTACTATCAGTCCATTTAACTCTCTGACCTGTCCATCCTCAAAAGACATCCCAAAAAATTCTTCTACAAACTTTCCTGCACCTTCACCAAAGATAAAAGCGTGGCTAAGTCTTTCTGTTAAGTCTTCAAAGTAAACCCTCATGGAAAGCTTGAGCTTATTAAACTCTTCTAATATGTTTTTTACATCTCCTTCTGTGTCCAGTATGTAGTGGTCGCTTAACTTGTAAACGAAAAAGTCCTCTATAGGCGTCCCGTTCTGTCTTAGCCACAGGTTGTAAGAAAGGCTACTCTCCTTCATACCCTTTATGTCGTTGCTCAAAAGGTTGTGCAAAAAGGCAGTATGTTCTTCTTGAATACCTTTAGGTAAAATCTTACCTTGCTTTCCATAAACCTTTATTTTACGTCTCTCAAGCAGAATGCCTTTCATGGTTTTATAATCCTAAAGCTTTTTTGATTTTATGTGCTGACTTTTGTCATATTGACTCCTAAGGTTTAAAATATTAAAATTGAAATCAAATATCAATAAAAGGAGGTAAGGATGAAACTCGTAGTTCTTGGAGGTCATGATAGGCTAAGGTCAAGAGCGACAAAGTTAGCAAAAAAGTACAACCTGACTGTGAAGTTCATAAATCAGGAAACACAACAGAACATAGACAGTGCTCTGGCGTGCGCAGACTTTGTAATAATCTTCACTTCCCTTAGTGGACACAACATGGTCAAACTCGCCAAAAGGTATGCAAAAGACAGGTGCATTTTTTGCAACTCTCACGGAGTTTGTACCTTAGAAAAAAAGATAAAAGAACTGATAAAATTGTATGAATGCACAAACCTTGGGAAGGAAGGTTCAGAGAAAAAACCGAAGAATTTGTAGAGGAATTTACCCAATCAGTAAGTTTTGACAGAAGACTTGCGGAAGAAGACATACGGCAAAATCTTGCTCATATAAAGACTCTTTTAAAAGCAGGTATACTTACAAAGCAGGAAGCACATCTTCTTGAAAAGCACCTTCTGGACATATTAAAAGAGGTGCAAGAGGGGAGCTTTCCCTTCAGAAAAGAGTTAGAGGATGTGCATATGAATATAGAAGCAGAGCTTATAAAGAGAGCAGGTGAAATTGGCGGAAAACTCCACACGGGTAGGTCAAGGAATGACCAGATAGCTACAGACGAAAGACTTTATATAAAGAGGGAAATAAAGGAATGTGTGATCCTGCTTAAAAACCTCAGAAAAGAACTTGTAAGGCTTGCGGAAAACTCCATAGATATAATAGTACCTGCCTATACACATCTGCAGAGAGCTCAACCTATAAGGCTTTCTCACTACTTTTTGGCGTACAGAGAGATGTTTTTAAGCGATGAACTAAGACTAATAAACGCTTACAGGCTTGCTGATGCATCACCTTTGGGTTCTGGTGCCGTTGCGGGAGTTGACTTTCCCTTTGATAGGTTCTTTACCGCTCAGGAGCTTGGCTTTAGGTCATTGGTGAGAAACTCCATGTATGCCACATCAGACAGAGATTACTTACTGGATACTCTCTATGCGTGTGCAGTAATAGGCATGCACCTCTCCAGACTTTCGGAAGACCTTATCTTGTGGTCTACGCAAGAGTTTAGCTTTGTGGAACTTCCTGATAGGCTCTGCACTGGTAGTTCCATAATGCCTCAGAAAAAAAACCCAGATGTGTTGGAGCTCATAAGAGGCAAGACGGGAAGACTTTACGGAAACCTCATGTCTCTTCTGACCACTCTAAAGGGACTCCCTACCGCCTATAACAGAGACCTGCAGGAGGATAAAGAGCCCCTATTTGATAGTATTGACACTACAAAAAAGTGTATAGAAGCTATGAACCTTATCCTTGAAGGCTTAAGCGTAAAAGCGGATAGAACAACACCTCCCTTTGGAGATCCCATGACCGCCACAGATATTGCCAACTACCTTGTGATGAAGGGAATACCCTTTAGGGAAGCTCACCGTATTGTGGGGAATCTAATAGCTTATGCAATATCTCAGGGGAAAAACCTCGGTGATCTGAGCCTGAGGGAGTTTAAGGAGTTTTCAGAACTTTTTGAAGAAGATGTCTTTGAGCTTCTTGACCCTCGTGTGGTTGTAGATAGAAGAAAAACATACGGAGGCACATCAAAACAAGAAGTTATAAGACAGATACAGATAGCCAAAAGAGAAGAAGGTGTTAGGTAAAACTTTTCAAAGAATCTTCTAATGCTTCAAGAAAAGCATCGTTTTCTTGTGGAAGCCCAACGCTTACCCTTAAACACCTTTCTAATCTGGGAAGATAAGAGACATTTCTGACAAGAACGCCCCTAACTAAAAGCTCCTTATAAAGCCTCTCTGCAGGGAAGTTAGACCTAAAGAGTATGAAGTTGGCATCTGATGGAAAAACCTCTATGCCTTCCATCTGAGAGAGCTCTCCGAAAAGCCTATCTCTTTCTTTGATAACCGTGTTTATGCTCTCTTCTATAAGTGGGTAGAACTCAGTGAGCATAAGGCGAGCTATCACTTGGGAAGGATAGGTAATGTTAAAAGGCAGTCTCATCTTGTTTATTTCGTAAGCAATCTCTTCTTTTGCTATAAGAATGCCCACTCTTAACCCAGCCATACCTATTTTGGAAAGTGTTCTTAGGACCACAGTATCCTCTCTCTTTATAGCGTCTTCTAAAAAGGTTTTCTTTGAGAAGTGAAAGTAAGCCTCATCAATCACCGTGAAAAGTCCCTCTTGTCTTATACTCTCTATCTTGCTTTGGGTAAAGCACATACCCGTTGGGTTATTAGGATAGGATATAAAAGCAAGTACAGGGGAGTGTGTCTTGATAGCATTAAGAGATAAGGGCAGATCTATGTCCATGTTTTCATCTAAGGGTACTTCTACCCTCTCTCTTCCAAAAACTTTTGCGGATATCTCGTACATGGGAAAAGTAGGAACAGGATAAAACACTCCCCTGTTTGGCTCACCTACTGCTACACTAAGGTAGTAAATGAGTTCATCAGAGCCGTTTCCCAAAACTATGTTTTCTTCTTTCACCTTTAGGTGCTCGGATAAGACTTCTTTGAGCTCGCTGGCGTTTGGATCTGGATACTTGTTTATGGGAATTTTTGATACCTCTTGGGCTATTCTGATGCGCACATCTTCAGGTAGATGTAGGGGTAGCTCGTTAGAAGATAACCTGATCTTTGCTTGTGCAGTTTCCGTTTTATAAGGAGATAGTTTCTTTATTCTATCGCTTATCACGACTGAGTTTGTTCCTCTTCTTTCTCCTCCTCTTCCTCCATTCTTCCTAAGTATAGCTCAAGCTCAGCAACTGTAGACTCCATAAGTTTGTCTTCAAGTATACCCTTTATTAACCTATTTAGCTTCCTCTCATCACCCATAGCTATACCGTTAAGTACATAATAAAGCCTTTTAGGAAGTGAAAGCACTATTCTTTTGTATCTAGGTCCTCCTTTCTTTCTACCTTTTCTTGCCATCATACTCCTCCTTTACTGAATTTATAATTCTATTTTAGCATGTTCTTAAAGGTTTTAGCGCTTCTATTAACAGTTTTTTTCATAGCGGATAACAGAGATTTTGAAAAGCTTATAGAAGAAGCAGATATTATTTACATACCTGAAGAGCATACTTCTGAAAGCGATCATCACTTTCAACTGAAGGTTATTAAACACATGTATACCAAAGGATACAAACTTGTCATAGGAATGGAAATGTTTCAACAGAGCTTTCAGAAATATTTAGATGATTATGTAGATGGAAAGATATCTGAGGAAGAGATGCTTGAAAAAAGTCAGTATAGAAAAAGATGGGGATATGAACCCTCCCTTTACTCTTCCATATGGAGGTTTGCCAGAGAGAAGGGTATAAGGCTTTATGCCCTGAATGTACCCTCGGAGCTTCTTGAAGAGGTAAGACTCTACGGTGTCCAAAAAGTGGAAAATCCCATCATACCCAAACCCCTTATACAGCAGAAAGAAGAAGAAAAGGAGGATCTTCTCAAAGTGTTAGAGTCCCATCCTAAGGTGGACGAAAAGTCTTTCCTTGAAGTTCAAAACCTGTGGGACAATGTTATGGCTTACGCTATAGTCAGGATCATAAAAGAAAATCCCAACACAAAGGTGGTAGTACTTGCAGGCAGGGGACACATAGGAAGAATGGATATGGGCATACCTTACAGGGTAAAAAAATTAGACCCTTCTTTGAAACAGGTCATACTCGCACCTAAGAGTTGTTTTCCACTATCACAGGGTAGTGGGACTTCTCAAGGGATGTAAGATGCTCAGGTAAACTCTTGAGTTCTTCCATCAGGGTTTCTCTTATCTGGCGTAAGGTAGGAAGGTTCTTTTTTAGTGTACCTTTTTCTACTATTAGTTCCACAAGCCCTCCTTCTGTGTATTTTACTACGCGATCATACTCCATCTTTCCACCTGCATAGTGTCTTATAATCTGCCTCTTGTAAGGGAAGGTGGCTTTTCCGGGACTCAGTTTGTATTTAGGCTTTCCTTCGTACTCAACGAGCTTGTAGGCTATGTCAAGGTAGGGTGCATCGTAAGAAGTTATGAACTTAGTGCCTACGCCAAAGGCATCTATGGGACATCCTGCAGTGAGCCATCTTTGTATGTCCCACTCGTCAACACCTCCACTTACCACTATCTTTACATCTTTAAAGCCTTCTTTGTCAAATACTTCTCTGACTTTTTTTGAAAGCTCCTGTATATCTCCACTATCTAATCTGACTCCCACCACTTTTACACCTTCCTTCATGAGCTTGAGTGCTTTTTTTGCACCCTCAAGAGTGTCGTATGTGTCTATAAGCAGTATGGTTCTTTCTGGAAAAGACCTTGCAAAAGCTCTAAAGGCGGATAGCTCTTCTTCAAACACCATCACGAAAGAATGAGCCATAGTACCAAAAACAGGTATGCCAAACTTCATACCTGCAAGAAGATTAGAAGTCCCTTCAAAACCTGCTATGTAGCTCGCTCTTGCTGCGTAAAGTCCAGCTTCTGGCATGTGAGCTCTTCTGAGTCCAAAATCAATAAGAGTTCTACCCTTTGAAACCAGATAACTTCTTACTGCTTTGGAAGCTATCAATGTTTGGAAGTGTATGACATTTATAACTAAAGTCTCAAGTATCTGGACATCTGGCAGAGGACCTTCCACCTGCACAAGGGGTTCGTTTTGAAAAACTATCCTTCCCTCTGGCACCGCGTAAATATTTCCGGTGAATTCATACTCTCTTAGGTAATCAAGGAAACTATCCTTGAATATGTTAAGACTTTCTAGGTATTTAAGTTCTTTGTCGCCAAATTTAAACCTTTGGATGTACTCAAGTAATGTTTCAAGTCCGCAAGAAACCAAAAAGTTTCTGTTGGGAGGGAGGTCTCTCACAAAAAGGCTAAAAACCGCGTTACCAACCTTATCGTTTTCCAAATAACTCTGAGCCATAGTAAGCTCGTAAAGGTCTGTGATAAGAGCTGTGAAGAACATATTATTCTATTATATTATGAAGGACTACAGAGGACCTTTCAGCAAAATGGGAGAAGGACTTGTTGAGAAGTACATAGAAGACCTAAAAAAGGAATTAGAACAAAAGCCTGATGACCCACAACTCAATTTTAAGTTGGGTGTGGCTTATGTAAGGCTTAAAAGGATAGATGAAGCACGCAATGTATATAAAAAACTCAAAAGTCTTGACCCTCAGCTTGCAAAGGAGCTTCTGGATATCATCTACGAAGTTTGAATTATAATTAAAAGATATGAGAAGGATATCTTATCTTTTGGCTCTTTTGCTTCTTGGTGGTTTAATGTTCTTTGCTTTTATGCACAAAAAAGAAGATGAGGAAACCTACAGTGTCAAACCTTCTGTACCTCAAAGTCTTCCGGACTTTACCTTCACCGGTCTGGATGGGAAGGTATACCGTCTTTCGGACTTTAGGGGAAAGGTAGTGCTTCTAAACTTCTGGGCAAGCTGGTGTCCACCCTGTAGGGAAGAGATGCCTATCTTTCAAAAGGTTTATGAGGATTGCAAAAAGTACGGATTTGTTATCTTAGCGGTAAGCATGGATACTAACAGCACCGCAAGGGACGATTATTTAAAGAAGCTAAAACCCTCCTTTTTGATCCTTGAAGGAAATGATAATGTGAAGCTCATAGGTCTTCCCACTTCTTATTTGATAGACAAGGATGGAAAGCTCTACAAGATAAAACTTGGAGTCTATAGAGAAGTCAAGGAAGATGTAGAAAAACTACTCGGTCCTGATAAGAGGTGCTAACCATGTTTGAGGTATCTTTCTTTCTGGCCTTTACAGCAGGTGTTCTTGCCTTCCTTTCGCCTTGCGTGCTTCCTATAATACCTGGATACCTCTCTTACATATCCGGTATGGGTGCACAGGAAGTAAAAGAACAAAAGGAAGGCTTTAACTGGCACATACTCTTTGCATCCGTACTCTTTGTGTTAGGATTTTCCTTGGTTTTTACCTTGCTTGGAGCAGGAGCAAGCGCTATAGGTCAGGTGCTGAGAGACTACCAAGCGCTCATAGCAAAGTTGGGTGGTGCGGTGGTAGTATTCTTTGGTCTTCACTTTGCTGGAGTTTTTCTAAGAGAAAACTTCTTAAAAGAAGCTTTAGGATTAGGGTCTTTGATAACTGGTCTTTACTTTTTGGGTTTTATCTCTCAGAAGTTATTTTTTGATCTTATAGGTATTCTGCTTGTGTGTATGTTTCTATACCTCTTTGGACTCCACGAACTTTTATACAGGCAGACGAGGAAAGATACCAAAAGTAGGCTTCCCCTAATTGGTGCCTTTCTTGTAGGTGTGTTTTTCGCCTTTGGCTGGAGTCCGTGCATAGGTCCCGTACTTGGTTCTATACTTCTGTATGCATCTCAGCAAGAGACGGTAGCTAAAGGTGCCATGCTTCTCTTTGTATTTTCCATGGGCCTTGGTTTACCTTTTATACTGGCAGGGGCTCTTTTTTCTGCCTTTCTGCGTTTTGTGAAAAAGTTCAGTAGGTTCTTTGGAATAGTAGAGCTCATTGGAGGCGTTTTACTTGTAATTCTCGGTGTCCTTCTGACAACAGGAAAACTCAGCGAAATATCAGCACTTCTGGGAGTCTAAACCTTGATAACTGCTCTCATAGACTACGGTATGGGTAATCTCAGAAGTGTTAGCAAAGCATTAGAAAAAGTAGGAATTAAACCTCTGATTACTTCGGACCCTCATATAGTGTCAAAGGCTGAAGCGGTAGTATTACCCGGGGTTGGAGCTTTCAAAGATGCGGTTCAAAACCTAAAGAAAGCTGGACTTTTTTCCGCCGTGATCAGACATATAGAAAAAGGTAAACCTTACTTAGGTATCTGCCTTGGTTTGCAACTGCTTTTTGAGAGAAGTTATGAATTTGGGACAGAGGAAGGCTTTGGCCTCTTAGAAGGTGATGTGGTCTTGTTGCCTACTACTGTCAAAGTACCCCACATAGGTTGGAACCAAGTGTGGAAGAAAAAAGACAGCCGTCTTTTCGAAAACATAAAGGATGGAGATTACTTTTATTTCGTACATTCTTACCATGTAGTACCTAAGAAAGGCGAGGTAATAGCTACACTGACTGACTATGGAATAAACTTCGTTTCTGCTGTAGAGTATGGAAATGTATTTGGAGTTCAGTTTCATCCAGAGAAAAGTCAGAAGTTGGGACTCAAAGTTCTTGAAAACTTCAAAAAGGTAGTCTATGGCTAAGCTGTGTATAGCTTTGGATACGGATTACGCTAAGGCAAAGGAAATCCTTAAAGCCCTGATAGGCTACCCTGTTATCTTTAAGGTGGGTTATAAGCTCTTCATAAGCCATCACAAAGCCATAACTTCCACAGTAAAAGAGATGAATTTTGAGCTTTTTTTGGACCTTAAGCTTCATGATATACCCAATACAGTTAAAAACGCTGTAGTATCCTCCTTAGACTTATCTGCAGACTATCTTACTATTCACGCTCTGTGTGGAAGAGATGCCCTAAGAATGGCAAACCAAGTTAAGGGAAATATGAAACTTCTCTCGGTGACCCTCCTGACAAGTCTAGATGAAAACTTTCTCACAGATTTAGGAATTGACATTCCTGTTGCGGAGTTTGTTTACAGACTTGCCAAGTTGAGCGTAGAAGAAGGACTCGACGGTGTTGTGTGTTCAGGAAAAGAAGTAAGCTTTTTAAAAAGCAGTATAAAAAAAGAGTTTTTGGCAGTTGTGCCTGGTGTTAGCTTAGACAGAGGGAAAGCAGACCAAAAGAGGTCTGTTAGTTTAGAAGAAGCCTTGGAAAAAGGAGCGGACATAATAGTAGTAGGGAGAGACATAGTCCAAGACCAAAACCCCATAAAAAAAGTAGATTACATACTCAAAAAGATGGCTTAAATTATGATCCGTGGAAGTACCAATACTTGATGGTGTGCTTTTTATACTTTCAAGGTTGTTGGAATTTGTAAACATTGGAGTGATCTTCCTTTTTGCGGTGAAAGGTGTTCCTACAAGGTATATATACGCAGTGCTTCTGTTAACCGTTTTGAGCCTTTTGTCTTTTGTAGTGTCTTTGTTCCTCAAAGGTGATCACGCCTTAAAAGTGTCTTTTTTAATAACGCTCGCATCTTTTGTCAGTATGGTATTGATAACACTACACGCTTTAAGAAAAGCAAGTGCCGACATAATTCTGCCAGAAGGTGTAAGGTGTCCCGTCTGTAGTGCTTTTGTAAAACCGCAGAGAGCCTTTGCCCTTCAAGTGGGAAGCACTTACCTTTTTTTTGATGAGGAAGAGCACTTAAAGAAGTTCTTGAGTGCGCCACAGGACTATGCCAAGATAAGAAGGTTGAACATAAAAGAGACACAGATAGGTAAGGCTTATGTATTCAAAGATGGTACCTGGCAACTGTGGGCTGGGCGGGATTCGAACCCGCGACCCACGGATTAAGAGTCCGTTGCTCTGCCAGCTGAGCTACCAGCCCTATTAAATTTAATTATAGCATGCTCAACAAAATCTAACAAACCCGGAACATCCACGGAGTAATCAAGATAATAAATGTTTTCATAAGGTGGAAGCTTTACCACATCCTTAAGGGTAGTTATGTAAAGATGTTTTGATGAGATCTCAAAATTTTTATAATGGTAATGATCTCTAAAGGAAATCTTTTTGAGTATTTTTATCCTCATCTTCTCTAATGTGTTAAAGAACTGCTCGTTATCTCCAATCCCAGCAAAAGCTATAAACTCAAAATCTTCTACTTTTTTTAGCGGATTTCCCCAAATATCCCTAACCTTCCATTCCCTTCTGTAAAGTTTAAACACAGGTTTTGGAACTTCTATGTCCCACTCTTTTATGTCTTGGTAAGACAGGATTATAGCATCTGCCCTAACAATAGAAGAAAGAGGCTCTCTTAGCCTACCCCAAGGTAAAAGATGGTCTTTTAGATCCTTTTCTCTTATAAGAAGGAGGTCTAAATCCCTATGCATCTTTCTGTGCTGAAAACCATCGTCAAGTATGATAAGCTCTGCACCCAGCTTATTGATGGCATAAGAAGACCCTCTGCATCTGTTCTCATCAACTACTACACTTACGTTCCTGAGGATCTTAGCGAGCATAAAAGCTTCGTCTCCTGCTTCTTCCCACCTTGCTTTTATGTCTCCTCTGTGAGATACGAGCAGGGTACCTTTACTTTTTCTCTTATAACCTCTAGAAAGAATGCACACATGGAACTTTTCCGAAAAGTGCTCTGCAATGTATCTGACAAGACTGCTCTTTCCTGTACCGCCTACGCACAGATTACCTACACTAATAACAGGAATACTAAGCTTGCACACCTTGAATACTTTTCTGTCATAAAGGGAGTTTCTCAACATCACTGCAAAACTATAAGGGTTCAAAAGGTCCAAAAAGTTAAGCCTCATGTTTAAACTTCTTGGCATCAATGAGCAAAAGTATAGATAGCAAAATACCTCCAAAAATGGCACTCAGATACTGACTTAAAAACCTCCAAAGGAGAGCAAACACTCCAACCAACAATGGCTCCAGAAACGGGGCAAATACAGAAAGAGCTCCCAGCTCTCCTACACCACTACCACCCGGAGTAGGACTTATAAAAAGAGCGTAAACCAATAAAAGCTGATGTAAAAACACGCTCAGTGGGTCAGCTGATGTATTAAAAGCCTTCACAAGAAACACACCTACCAAGAGAAAGCATATATATAGCAAAATACTGCTAACTACTGCTCCAAGTATGTATATCTTTTTGTCCCTTAAGAATATCTTCATAGCTACTACATACCTTTTGAATATGTTCTTAACCTTACTTATAAACTTTCCGTTGTTAGAATTCTTCTTGAAAAAAACTCTCAAAAATATATAAATTACGGCTGTCAAGAGAAGAACTACCGCAATAAGTTCAAAAAGATCCTTTGCCTGAGAAGGGTTCTTAAACATTTCGTAAAGAGTAATAGGTAAAGCTAAGATGAAAAAGGACATACCGGTTATTGTCTTCATAGTTACAACACTCATAACTTTGTGGAGCCTCCCACCTTTCCTCATTAGAGTGTATATGGATATGAACTCACCACCTACATGTGCTGGTGTGACAGTGGCACCAAAGGTATTTATCAAGGATATTACATAACCGTACAAAAAAGAATACCTAAGACCCATGGCTCTTGAAAGCACAAAAAGTCTTATGTTATCAAAAGTATGGTAGAAGAACATACTCAGCATGGCAAACAAAAGATATCTCTTTTCTAAAAGGAAGAATACGCTTATGATGTCTTTTGGAAAGGTTTTTTTAAGTATGTAAAGAGCGGTTGCAATTATTATGCATACAGTGATGATAGAGCCGTAAAAGATGGATTTGTACATAGTAGGATTATACCATTTCTCTTTTTCTGAGCTGTCCACAAGCCCCAAACACACTTATACCTTTGCTGAGTCGAACGAAAGTAGATATACCCATGCTCCAAAGTATTTTCTGAAATTCGTAAACTTGTGCCAACTGGGGTCTTTCGTAGGGAAGGTCTGGGTCTGGATTGTAAGGTATAAGGTTTACCTTAAACTTATTTTTGTGCCTTCCGATGAGCCTTCCAAGAGCAACAGCACATTCCTTTGTATCATTTATTCCTTTTATGAGCACGTATTCCAACATGATCCTTCTACCTTTTGGATAAGGATAATCCTTTAGTGTCTGGATGAGTTCCAAAAGACCGTTGGTTTTTGATATGGGCATAAGGGTTTCTCTGAGTTTTTCGTAAGGAGCGTTTATAGAAACAGCAAGGTTTATATCTCTCAGAATGGGATCCTTTGACATTCTCTTTATCTGAGCGATGAGACCGCTTGTGGATATGCTGACTCTTCTTTTTGAAAGGTCTATACCCCACGGGCTTACCATGATCTCAACAGCTTTTCTGACATTTTCATAATTAGCAAGAGGCTCTCCCATTCCCATGAACACCACATTTCTTATTCTTTGTGGCATGACCCTCCTTTGAACCTGCAAGAATTGGTCTATTATTTCCTCCGTTTTAAGATTTCTCACAAGTCCATCTATTGCGGTAGCACAAAACTTACATCCTACAGCACAGCCTATTTGGGAAGATACGCACAGAGTAAGGTGATCTCTTTCTCTTATAAGTACTGTCTCTACAGTATGTCCGTCTTTGGTTTTAAAAAGGTATTTGGTAGAATCTTCCGCAGGTATCTCTTTTTGGAACTCAAGAGCATGTACCAAGAATTTCTCTTTTAAAAATTTTCTTTCTTCTTTTGATATATCGGTCATAAGCTCAAAATCCGTCTGGAACTTTTTGTAGATCCATCCCATTATCTGCAGCGCCCTATAGCCAGGCATACCCCATTTGGAAGTCAAAACTCTAAGCTCATCAAGATTATAAGGCGTAATGTACTCCATAGGAATAATTTAATACAAGTGAGCCGGGCGGGATTCGAACCCGCGACCCACGGATTAAAAGTCCGTTGCTCTACCAGACTGAGCTACCGGCTCTATACCGCTATAAATTATACCAAAAAAAAAGCTATAATTAATATATGGAAGGTGAGCAGTTTATCGAAACCTATACCTTTGACGATGTTCTTTTGGTTCCTCAGTATTCAGAAGTTTTGCCCAGCGAAGTAGATGTCTCCACTTATCTAACTAAGAGAATAAAGCTGAACATACCCATAGTTTCCGCCGCTATGGATACAGTTACCGAATCAAGGCTTGCCATAGCTTTAGCCAGAGAAGGTGGTATAGGTATAATCCATAGGAATATGAGTGTAGAAAGGCAGGCCCAAGAGGTTGAGAAAGTGAAAAAGTCCGAAAGCGGTATGATACTCCAACCTATAACTGTGCGTCCTGAAGATACGGTAAGACATGCCATGCATATTATGGAAAAGTACAAGATCTCAGGCGTACCGGTGGTTGATGGTGATGGTATGCTCGTAGGTATACTTACAAATAGGGATTTGCGGTTCTTGAAGAGTACCGATTACGACAAGCCAGTATCCCTTTTTATGACCAAGGAAAGGCTCATAACCGCTCAGGAGAGAGTCACACTTGAAGAAGCAGAGGAAATACTACAGAAGCATAAGGTAGAAAAGCTCCCCATAGTGGATAAGGAAGGAAGGCTTCGCGGTCTTATAACCATAAAGGATATCGTCAAACGCAAGAAGTATCCCAACGCGTGTAAGGACGAAATAGGCAGACTAAGAGTAGGTGCTGCTGTAGGGGTAGGATCTGATGTAAAAAGGCGTGTTGAAGCTCTTGTGTCCGTTCATGTAGATGTCATAGTGGTAGATACCGCTCATGGACATTCAAAGAAGGTTATAGAAACAGTAGAGCTTATAAAGTCTAACTATCCACATGTTGATGTAATAGCAGGTAATGTGGCAACTGCAGAAGGTGTAAGAGATTTGATAAAGGCTGGTGCTGATGCTGTCAAGGTAGGTGTAGGTCCTGGTTCTATATGTACCACGAGAGTAGTTGCAGGTGTAGGTGTACCCCAAATTACAGCCATCATGTGGGCTTACAAAGCTGCAATGCCTTATGAAGTTCCCATCATAGCAGATGGAGGTATAAGGTATTCGGGAGACATAGTCAAGGCTCTTGCCGCTGGTGCAAGTGCTGTGATGTTGGGTAATTTACTTGCAGGTACAGAAGAAGCTCCGGGTGAGACCATATACTATCAGGGTAGGGCTTATAAAGTTTACAGGGGTATGGGGTCTTTGGGTGCTATGACAAGTAGGCTTTCAAGCGATAGATACGGTCAAGAAAACATGGAAAAGTTCGTTCCAGAGGGAATAGAAGGAAGAGTACCCTACAAAGGTAAGCTTAGTGATGTGATCTTCCAACTGGTAGGTGGATTACGGTCTGGTATGGGTTATGTGGGAGCTAAGAACCTAAAAGAGCTTAGAGAAAAAGCCAAGTTTGTAAAGATCACATACTCAGGCTATAAGGAATCTCATGTTCATGATGTGGTTATAACCAAGGAAGCACCAAACTATTGGGTAGAGTAAATGGCCCTGCTTTACACAGGCATAGATAGAGAAGGAAATCTAAGGAAAGGTAAGGTAGACATTCAGGACAAAGCAACCGCTTACAAAGTACTTTTAGCTCAAGGTATAAAACCTATAAGCATAGAAGAAGAAAAAAAGTTCTGGCACAAGGAAATAATAAAGAGAAAACCATCTGAGGATGAGCTATCCTTTACCCTTTTACAACTCTCCTTATTGCTTTCTTCCGGGCTTAACCTGAATAAAGCTCTTGAAGTGCTTAGTAAACAGGTGGATAATAAAACCATAATGAGCGCTTTAAACTCCGTCAGAGAGTCCATAGAGAGGGGTGAAGCCATATACTACGCTTTTAAAAAGACAGAAGTCTTTCCTGATTTTCTTGTAGAAATGCTGAGGATAGCAGAAAGAGGTGAAAACCTTGAGGAGATATTTCGCATGGCGGGGGAGTTTTTACAGCGCATGTCCCAAGTAAGATCAAAAGTTATATCTTCTCTCACTTATCCCGCTTTTGTTATAATGCTTAGTTTTATCTCTGTCATTGTAGTTATAAAGTTTGTAGTGCCAAAAATAGCCTCTGTGCTTGTAAGCTTTGGTAAAGACCTACCCTTAGCCACCAAAATCTTACTCTTTGTTTCCAAAATCGTAAGCTACTTTTTTTACCTTTTGCCCGCCTTATTGGTGGTTTTGCTTTTCTCAAGGGGTGTTGTAAGTAAGGAAAAGTTAGACATGATCTTTTTGAAGGTTCCCATTTTTGGAAAGGTCTCTTACCTTTTTAACCTTTCAAGATTTGC
This sequence comes from Hydrogenobacter hydrogenophilus, assembly GCF_900215655.1. Taxonomy (NCBI): domain Bacteria; kingdom Pseudomonadati; phylum Aquificota; class Aquificia; order Aquificales; family Aquificaceae; genus Hydrogenobacter; species Hydrogenobacter hydrogenophilus. Next base: position 58,727 of record NZ_OBEN01000007.1, read on the forward strand.
TGGTAGTTTGCGCATGAGTCTCCTTTCTGGCATACCTTTAGTGAAGGCTCTTACGCTAAGCAGGGGAAGTATAACTAACCACTATCTTAGAAAGAGATTAGAAGGTATAGAAGAAGAGCTTTCTAAGGGTATGAGTCTTTCTGAAGTGCTTAGGAAAACAGGTGTTTTCCCAACACTTTTTATCAACTTGATAAGCAGTGGTGAGAAAGGTGGACAGTTAGATAGGATGCTATTCCTCATTGAAGAGTTTTACGATAGGCAGGCCATGAGAGTAATATCTTTCTGGATAAGGTTTGCAGAGCCCATTTCCATGTTGATCATAGGTGTACTAGTTGCTTTTATAGTCCTTAGTGTTATACTCCCCATAACGGAGCTTTCTACGGGTATAAGAAGATAAGTATGTACATATACATAGTGAGTTTTGAAAATACAGAAAAGCGCCTTCTTTTCGCGGTAGCCAAGAATGTGAAAGAAACTTTTGATCTTGATGTAAGAGTTTCTTGGGTTGCTGGTTCTTTCAAATACGCCTATGATTCCCAAAGAAAACAGTACATGGCAGAAAAGGTGGTAGAGTACCTTTCTACTCTAAACTATCCAGGGCTTGTGAGAATGTTAGCCATTCTAAGCTCAGACCTTTATGCAAAAGACCTTGAGTTTGTGTTCGGGTTTGGGGTAAAAAGAGACGCAGTGGTAAGCACTTTCAGGCTTTGGGCTACAGAGGAAAGGCTCTTTTTTGAGAGAGTCTTTAAAGTGGTAAACCTGACTCTGGGAAAGACATTCGGACTTGATTATTGCAAAGATCACAAGTGTGTTATGAATCCGCACTTCTCTTTAACAGACATAGACGCTAAAACTAAAAACTTCTGCGATTACTGTAAAACAAAGTTAAAGACCGCTCTTTCCCAGCTTACCCTCTGATTGTAAAGTGTTAAACCATGTGTAAGCCAAAAGGTACCATAAAGCACACATAGCAAAAGCCAACAGAAGGAAGTAGTGTATACCATGTTTAAGAACAAAACCTCCCCAAAGACCACCCAAGAAAGCTCCAAAAAACTGGTTAGTGTTAAAAAATCCCAAGGATAAACCTCTCAGGTCTCTGTGAGTTAGTTTGGTAAGCAAAGATGGTACTATAGGTTCAAGTAAGTGAAAACCTATAAAGAAGAAAAAGACGAGCAAAACACTACCTAAAAAGTTTCTCATAAAGTAGTAAGCTAAAAAACCTAAAAATATAGAAAGTATACCTAATAAGAACACTTCTTTGAACTTACCCTTTTTTTCCGCAGCGATGGTAGAAGGAACCATCACCATCAAGGATAAGAAAACAGCAGGTAAGTATATCTCCCAATGTTTGGGTTTAGGAAAGTGGTAGTTGTAAACAAGCTCGTAAGGTATAACGGTGAATATGGCTACCAAGAAGGCGTGTAGTACACCTATGGAGAAGTTCAGCATTATTTGGTTTTTATCAGTTATAAGTAGTGTGAAGTTTTTTAGCGAAGGTTTTATTTCTCTTTCCTGTGCGTGGACCTTAGGTTCAGGTATGAAAAATGCAAGGTAAAAAACCGCAAGGGTGCTCAGAAAAGCGGTTAAGAAAAACAAGAAAGGAACACCCATGTATCCTGCAAGCACTGGAGCTAAGGTTATGCTAAGAGCAAAAACCATACCTATGGAAGCACCTATGTGGGCAAAAGCTCTTGTTCTTACTTCCTCTCTTGTAAGGTCTGCTGCCAGAGCTATCATAGCGGATGATACCGCACCAAAACCTTGAATAAATCTTGCAACTATCATGCTCCATATGTTAGTAGCCAAACCACCCATAAGGCTTCCCAGTATGTAAGTTAGCATCCCAAAGATTATTATTGGTTTCCTACCGTATTTGTCAGATAAGTATCCAAAAGGTATCTGCAAAAAAGCCTGTGCAAGGCCGTATATACCTATAGCCAAACCTATAAGTTGAGGAGATGAACCTTCAAGAGTTTTAAGATAAGGTGAAAGCACAGGCAAAAGCAGGAAAAGACCTAACATTCTAACTGCAACAGCAAATGTTATACCTAAAACACTTTTTATTTCTTCAGGTGTAAAGTCTTTGAGCATACTAAATACCTCCTTTAGTAGAAGGCACATCTGTACCTTGTATGCTAACCGCTTCTTTTAGGGTTTTTGCTAAGGATTTAAAGCATGCTTCTGCTACATGATGAAGTATTTTACCGCTTATTACCCTTATGTGAAGGGTGCTTTTGGAAAAAAGTGCAAAACCTTTGAAGAACTCCCATATGAGCTCAAAGTCAAAGTCAGTTATTTTACCTCTTAGTCCCAAGTCTTCGTAGAAGAAAAGTGGCCTGCCTGATATGTCTATACTGCTCATAACCAAAGCTTCATCCATAGGTACTATGCTATAACCGAATCTGTTTATACCTTTCTTGTCTCCCAGAGCCTTATCAAAAGCCATTCCTATCACTATACCTAAGTCTTCTACTGTGTGGTGGTGTGATACATGAACATCACCTTCCGCGTAAACTTCCATGTCAAAGCCCGAATGCTTGGAGAGGGTCTCCAACATGTGGCTGATAAAACCAACAGGTGTTTTTATGCAGTAAGACCCTGTACCGTCAAGGTTTATGTATATTTCAATTTTGGTCTCTTTGGTCTCTCTACTTATCTTAGCTTCTCGCATATCTAAGGTATTCTATCACAAAACGCCTTAGGCTCTCCCCCGGATCTGCAAAGTAGACCTTCTCCAAAGCATCAAGGTTATGAAGCTTAACGATTAAAATCCTTAACTCTTCTAAAGAGAACTTTTCCGCGTATACTCTAAAACTGTGTTTAAGATATGGGCTGGTCAAACCAAGTTCTGCTAAAGCTTTTTCTTTGTCTTGTCCTGAACTTACCAAGGAGAAAAGCTTGAGTGCATAGCTTATCATAACCGCCTGTATCTGAAGAGGGTGTGTGCCAGCTCTGAGGAGTGAAGAAAGGGACAGTAAGGCTTTTTCAAAGTCTCTATTAAAAAAGGCATCTACAAAGTCAAAAACCGTGTATTCTGCACTTGAAACACAGATCCTTTTTACATCCTCAATAGTTATCCTGCCCTCTTTGTAAAGAAGAAGTTTATCCACCTCGTTTTTTAGCTCCATAAGGTTGTAAGAGGTGATCTCAAGGAGGTAATCAAGGGCTTGGTCTTCTATCTCTCTTCCTTCCTTCTCAAACCTGTTTTTGACTATCTCTTTGATTTTTTTCTTGTTGGGAACTTTTGCCTCAAGGAAATCGCCTACGCTGAGGAGGGTTTTTAGGGGTTCTTTTTCAAGCTGTTGCTTTGTGAGCTTCTCAGACACCACTAAAAATATACTGGCATTTTTGAGCCGTTTTGTAAGAGAAATAAAATAACTGGCATCTTTTATGGATTTTAGTAGTTCCTCTGCTTTTTTGACTATATATACTCTCCTTTTCTTGGTAAACATCTCGCCTTCGGAAAAAACAGAAAAGAAAGACTTTCTGTCCAGCTCGTCACCCCAAAGAATTTTTACTTCGTAAAGGTTTGATAGTTTGTCAACAAAGGTTTTTAGGACATACTCATCCTCTACCTGCACTAAGTTTACGGGTTTTATCTCTCTGTTTTCTAAGCCTTTCTGATATTCGATCAGGTTCATCAGGAGTGCATAGCTTTCAGAAAATCTTTATTAGTCTTGAACTTTTTGAGCTTGTCCAGCAGAAATTCCATAGCTTCTATGGGATCCATGGTGGCAAGGAACTTTCTAAGCACCCAGACTCTCTGAAGTTCCCACTCCTCAAGGAGAAGCTCTTCCTTCCTTGTACCTGACTTTTCTATGTTTATTGCAGGGAATATTCTTCTCTCCATGAGCCTTCTGTCTAAGTGTATCTCCATATTACCTGTACCCTTAAACTCTTCGTATATAACATCGTCCATCTTAGAACCTGTTTCTATAAGTGCTGTAGCTATTATGGTAAGAGAACCTCCTTCCTCTATATTTCTTGCTGCGCCAAAGAACTTCTTAGGTCTTTGAAGAGCGGTTGCCTCTATACCACCTGTTAGGACTCTACCTGTGGGTGGGGTTACCGCATTGGCTGCTCTTCCAAACCTGGTCATAGAGTCAAGGAGTATAACCACATCGTGTTTTAATTCTACAAGCCTTTTTGCCTTTTCTACTACAAGCTCTGCTACCTGCATGTGCCTTTCTGGAGGCTCGTCAAAAGTTGATGCTACTACTTCTGCTCCATCACCTACTATTCTCCTCATCTCTGTAACTTCTTCTGGGCGTTCGTCGATTAGCAATATGATAAGATGCACCTCTGGGTGATTTTGGATGAGTGCTTTTGCTATCTTCTGAAGCAGGACAGTCTTACCTGCTTTTGGCGGAGCTACTATGAGTCCTCTCTGACCTTTTCCTATAGGAGTCAAGAGGCTTACAACTCTTGTAGAAAGTTCCGTAGGTGATACCTCTAAGTTAAACCTTTCAGTAGGATGATAAGGTGTGAGTTTTTCAAAGAGAGGTCTGTTTTTTAGGACCTCAGGGTCTGGTGGTAAGCCATTTACTGATTCTATTTTTATGAGGGCTTGATACTTTTCTTTCTCTTGGGGTGGTCTTGCAAAGCCTATAATGGTATCGCCTGTTCTAAGTCCGAACTTCTTTATTTGGGAAGGTGATACATAAATGTCGGTAGAGCTTGGCATGTAGTTATTTTCCGCGCTTCTTATAAAACCATAGCTTTCAGGAAGTATTTCAAGTACCCCCTTTACAAAGTTTAGTCCTTCTTCCTTTGCTTGAGTAGTGAGTATCTTCTCTATAAGCTCTTCTTTTCTTAAGCCAGTTACTCTTGACAAGTCAAGCTCTCTTCCTATCTTCTGAAGCTCTCCTAAGGACATTTTCCTAAGCTCTTCGTAAGAGTAAATCTTTTTTTCTTGAGTAGTTGGTGTCTCTTGTTCCATCACAGATCCTCCTTTTTTTTTATTTCCCTATGCAAAATCTTGAAAATATTTCACTAAGCATGTCCTCGGTGGTGATGGCTCCTACTATCTGGTCAAGATAACTCAGTGCTTCTCTAAGCTCCAAAGCCAATATCTCAGGAGAAAGGTCTTCTACCTTTAACCTCTGCAGGAGAGGTTCTAAAACACCCAAGGACTTTCTTAGAAGCTCACCATGGCGCACAGATAAGTATACCATCATACCGTCATACCCAAAAACTCCTGCCTTTTCAAGCATAAGTTTTTTAAGCTCTTGCATGCCTTGTCCTGTCTTTGCGCTTACGCAAACACCGTCTGGAAATATCTTTTTCATAGAAGGGTCTAATCCTAAATCCATCTTATTTAGCACTTTTATGTGGTCTTTTTGTTTGATCAAATTATAAACTTCCCAATCTTCTTCTTCAAGAGGGTTTGAAGCATCAACTACAAAAAGCACCAAGTCTGCAGATTCCAAAGCGGATAGACTTCTTTTTATTCCTATTGCCTCTACTTCGTCCTTAGTTTGTCTTATCCCTGCGGTATCTATAAGGTTTATGGGTATTCCTCCTAAATGCATCTGCTCCTGCAAAAAGTCCCTTGTTGTTCCAGGTATGTGCGTCACTATTGCTCTTTCTGTTCCAAGAAGTGCGTTAAACAAAGAAGATTTACCTACATTTGGCTTTCCCACTATGGCTAAGTTTATACCTCTTCTGATGAACTCTCCAGCTTTGACTGTGGACAGTAAGTTCTTTATGCTTTCTATTATAAGTGTAAGAAGCTCAAGCAGTTGTTCTTTTTCAATGGTAGGAATGTCTTGCTCTGCAAACTCTATATCCGCCTCTACATAAGCCAAAAGCTCAATAAGTCTTTCCCTTAGGGGATTTATGTGCTTGGAAAGCTCACCCTGTAGTTGTCTTAGAGCTACCTGTCTTGCAAGGTCTGTTTTGGCACTTATAAGGTCTGCAACCGCTTCTGCCTGTGTTATGTCAAGCTTTCCGTTGAGAAAGGCTCTCTTGGTAAACTCTCCCGGTTCTGCAAGCCTTATACCCTCTTTTAGGAATACTTCCAAAGCTCTTTTGAGTACAAGAGGATTTCCGTGTAGATACATCTCTACCATATCCTCACCGGTGTAGGAATGTGGTGCCTTGTAGTATATAAGTATTCCTTCATCAAGCAGTTGATCACCATCCATTAGCCTGAAAAAGTGAGCGTAGCGTGGTTTTAATTTACCTTTTAACTGTATGTGTTTTTCCACCTTTTCCCAAAGACCAGCACCTGACATTCTAAGCATGCCTATGGCACTCTCTCCATAAGGTGTTGCTATAGCAATAATAGGTTCTCTATGCCTAACCATGGATTTTTACTACCGTGTGTTTATTTAAGATAACACTTTTAGAAAAAATTTCAATTTGGAAAATCACTGAGTAAAGCTTTTGAGCAGTCTTTCTGACACGAGCTTAGCATCTTCTTCTGTATCCACTCCGTGATAGTAGTTTTGGGTCAAAAGTACTTTTATCTTCACTCCATTCTCTAAGAGTCTCAATTGTTCCAAGGATTCTCTTCTTTCAAGTTCTCCCCTATCCCAACGGGTAAACTCCATAAGAACCTCCTTTCTAAAGGCGTATATGCCTACATGCTTGAGAGGATATATCCCAGATGGAGACTCAACAAAGAAGGGTATAGCGCTTCTTGAAAAGTAAAGAGCAGTTCCATCTTTTGCAAGCACCACTTTTACGGATGAAGGGTCTTCATAAGCCTTTTCGTCCCTTAAGGCTAAGGTGGCAACAGAAAAATCCTCAAGAGCTTTAAATAGCCTGCTTACATCCTCTGGATATACGAAAGGCTCATCCCCTTGATAGTTGATAACATAATCCACATCTTCTTCTTTTATTGCGTAAGCTACTCTATCACTTCCAGAGGGTAGGTCTGCTGGTGTATAAACTACCTTTATAGGGAGATCCTTAACCACACTCGCTATCTTTTCACTGTCTGTTGCAAGAAGAACCTCCTCACCTGTTTTTAAACAGCCTTCCGCGACCCACCTTATCAAAGGCTTTCCAGCCAACACCTTCAATGGTTTTTCTTTGAGCCGTGTAGAAGATAGTCTTGCAGGTATTACTATAAGTTTTCTCATAAGAGATATAATTTACAACAGGGTATGGGCAGGAAAAGATGGATAATCTACCTCTCTCTGATCCTTTTAAATATTTTTCTTTACTTTTCAAACATATCCTCAAGTAAGTACCTCTCTTTCCTTTTTGATATCTTGTACAGCATACTTATGCCAGTCATAGAATTAAAAACGCAGTTAGCCAACACGATGAGCAATAGTGTAAATAGATACATATACCTTGTGAATGTAGAAAAAACTAATCGCGAGCTTTTAAAACAAGTGCAGGAGCTTTATCTTTATAAAAGCCAGTTAAGGATCTGTGAGACATCTCTCAAAAGCCTGTCTGAGCTTATGGACATTCAAGCACAAAACTACATTAAGGATATAGTATTTGCGGGGGTTGTAGGGTATGACCCATCAGGTATGGATACTTTTGTGCTCATAGATAAGGGTAAAGATCAGGGAATAGAGGAAGGCTTTGTAGTGTTTTTTAAGGATAGGTTTGTAGGTATAGTGGACAAAGTCTTTGGTAGCTCCTCAAGAGTCAGAACAGTTTACTCAAAAGATCTTACTGTCTCCTCAACCACAGAATCTACAGGAAAGAGTTATATATACAAAGGGGGATGGCGATATGGACAGCTTCTTTATGTAAACCTTGAAGATCCTATAGAAAAAGGTAATTTGGTGCTTTTGAGAGATAACAGAAAGGTTATTCCTGCTTTTATAATAGGAACTGTGCTAAAATCAGAGCAGAGAAACGATCAGTTTTTTAAAAAAGTGTTGGTTCTACCTTCTGTGGACATAAGAAAGCTTGAGTATGTGGTAGTCATAAAGGCAAGGTTATGAAGTTTTATGTGATCTCCTTTCTTTTGGCTTTCACGCAAGCTTCTGTGATAACTGGATTATTTGTGTCAAATCTTTATGTACCCGACTTGGTTCTTCTTTATCTCTTTTTACACACAAGCAAACAAGAGAAGGTGGATGTTAAAAAGCCACTCATATCAGGGCTTTACCTTGACCTTATGTACGACACCTTTGGTTGGAACATATCTGGAAAAATGCTTGTAAGTCTTTTCCTTGAAATTTTCAAAAGCAGGTGGGAGTTCGCTACACGCCTGTCTTTGATAATCTTTTACGGTTTTGTAGCGCTTTTGGAGCATCTTTTTAGGTATATCCTGTTTAGGCTCAAGTACTACTATCCTTTTGACTTGCGCACCTTCTTTTTAGGTTTTTCTATTGAACTGTTCCTTTTATATCTTTTGACCTTATTTATAATCAAAAAGCATGCACAGACGTAGGTTCATCTTTCTTGCTTTGCTTAGTGCCGTCCTTTATCTGGTGGTCCTTTTAAGACTTATCTACATGCAGATCTTTAAAGGTTCTTACTTCGCAGAACTTTCTAAGAAAAACTATTTACGGCTAAAGGTACTTTACCCACAGAGAGGGGACATACTTGACAGAAACGGTGAAAAGTTGGCTTACGATATTCCTAAGTATGTACTGTTTCTTGACCCTCAAAAGCTTGAAGATAAGACAGTTCTTAAGGATATACTTAAAGAATTAAAGGACATTTTCCAAGTGGATCTGGACGAAAATGCATTGAAACAGAGAGTAAAGGGCTTTGATCCCATACCCGTAAAAAACTTAGAAACACAAGAGGAAATAGACAAGTTTTACAACAACAGCTACAAACTACCGGGTGTGTTTATAAACATGATTCCACAAAGGTACTACCCCTACGGCGAGATGGTTTCCCATGTAGTTGGGTACACAAGCTATCCTGATCAAGAAGAGCTAAGAAGATATAAAGACAGAATTTCTACCCAAAGCCTTATAGGTAAGTACGGTATAGAAAAGGCGTTAGATGAGTTTATTCTGGGATATACAGGTGGGCAGGAAATTATGATAAACGCTGTAGGGAAACCTATAAAGGTTATAAGGGATATACCACCCAAGAAAGGCAATACCGTAGTGCTCACTGTAGACCTTAGGATTCAGAGGATAATTTACGAGGTATTTAGGGATTCTGGACACAAAGCGGGTGGGGTAATTCTTCTTCACGCAAAGACGGGTGAAGTTCTCGGTTTGCTAAGTTATCCCTGCTTTGATCCCAATGTAATATCTGACAAGTGGCAGGAATACCTATCAGACCCTTACAGACCACTGTTTAACAGGTGTTTATTTGCCAAGTATCCCCCTGCCTCCGTTATAAAGCCTGCTTTAGCACTTGCGCTTCTTAAAAAAGGAATATCCTTAAAAGACGGTGTGGTTTGCCAAGGGAAGTTTGAGCTGGGCAACAGGACTTTTTACTGCTGGAACAGGCACGGTCATGGATGGGAAAATGTAAAAACCGCTATAAGAGACTCCTGCGATGTTTTCTTTTACAACTATGGATATTACAAACTTGGACCTAAAGGCATAGAAGAAACCCTTAGAGAGTTTTCTTATGCGGAGGGTATCCCCTTTGAACTACCCTGTGGCAAGGGCTTTATACCCACACCTTCTTGGAAAAAAAAGAGGTTCGGATCTGCTTGGTACGGAGGTGATACGGTAAATCTATCTATAGGTCAGGGTTATATAACTGCCACTTTGCTTGAGCAGGTGCTTATGATGAGCGGTATAGTTAATAATGGAGTGATATACAAGCCTACATTAGTTAGAGAGATAAGAGATCCATACGGGAAGGTAGTTTGGAGAAACAGAAAAACAGTTTATAAGGTAGTAAGAGCGTCTCCTGAGCACTTTGGCATTGTAAAAGAAGCTCTGAGAGATGTGGTAAGAAGAGGAACCGCTCAATCTGCCAACTCACACATAGCAGAGATTGCAGGAAAAACGGGAACCGCCCAAGTATCCCCTCTAAGTGCAAAGAGGAAGCACCTGCCTTACCACCTTAGGGATCACGCTTGGTTTGTAGGTTTTGCGCCCTACAGAGATCCCATATTTGTGATAGGTGTCTTGGTAGAGCATGGAAGATCTGGTGGTGCAGTTGCAGCACCTATAGCAAGGAACATAATAGAGCGCATATACATAGAAGGTATAAACAGAGAGTTTATGTGATTATCCTTGATACTTTCTTAAAAGCACTGCAGATGAATAAATACCTTCGTACTGTTTGGCGCTTTTTTCCCACGAAAAATCTACAGACATGCACCTCTTTATTAGCTCTGACCATCTCTTTGATCCATTACACTTTTCCATTTCGTAAAAAACCGCAGCTTTAAGCATAGCATGAAAAAGCTCTTTGGGTTTATACTCTTCAAAGGTAAAGCCTGTGCCCGTTTGGGGATTTTCTATGACATCTATAACGGTATCTTTGAGCCCTCCTGTCTTTCTAACTATGGGGACAGTCCCATACCTCATAGCTATCATTTGAGATATACCGCAAGGTTCAAAAAGAGAAGGCATAAGAAACATGTCGCTTCCTGCATAAACTTTGTGAGCTAGCTCTTCGTTGTACTCTATCCTGACCCTAACACTGTTGGGATACTTCTTCATAAAATCTATTAGCATGCTTTGGTAAAACTCTTCACCCGAACCTAAAAAGACAAACTCAAAACCTTCTACAACCGCTTGAGGGATAACATCCTTTATAATGTCAAATCCTTTCTGAGCGGTAAGTCTTGATACCATACCCACAAGAGGTTTGTCCTCCTTGCCCGTTAAACCAAAAACCTCCCGTAAATGCTTTTTATTGGCATACTTCTTTTTTTTGAAATTTTTTACACTATAGCGCACCTTTATGTAATTATCTCTTTCTGGATTCCATATGTCGTAGTCTATACCGTTGAGTATTCCAAAAAAGTACTTTTTCTCTCTTATTACACCCTCAAGACCATAAGCGTACTCTTTTAGCTCTTCCGCATAAGAAGGACTAACAGTAGTTAGAACATCACAGAACAAGATACCAGCTTTAAGGAAGTTTATCTTCCCGTAGAACTCAATACCTCCAAAGGGATGAAATACTTCCCACGGAAGGTTAAGTCTGGGTAAAAAATGACTGTCAAATATACCTTGGTGCATAGCGTTATGTATGGTAAACACTACAGCCATGTAATCCATACTTTGATAGTAGAGATGTTTATAAAGACCCAACATGGCGGTGTGCCAATCGTGGATATGTACTACATCTGGGGATAGTGCCATACGCTTTATAACCTCAAGTCCTGCAAGACCCAAAAAACCGGCTCTTAGGGGATTGTCTTCGTAGGTTCCTTTAGGGGGAGAGTAGGGATAGTCCCTACGATAGTAAGGAGGGTAGTCTACAAAAAAAAATCTGATACCATCAAGCTTATCTTCGTAAAGGTTAAAGCTTTTCCACTCATGGTCCATATAAATTTTTATGTTTTCTGCTGTTTTTGTAGGATTTGCCTTTATACCCTTGTGAAGAGGAAGGATAACAGATACCTCGTGTCCCAATTTAACCAAGGTTTTTGAAAGGGAATGTATCACATCCCCCAACCCACCTACCTTTATGTAAGGTGCGCTCTCAAAAGCGACCATAACCACCTTCATGCTGATAAAATTTTATCATGGACTATTGAAATTATTCTTTGGATAAGTATATTTATACAACAAGAGGATGTCAAGCGCAGAAAAGGTAGAAGAAAGAGTAGATTTGGGTAGTTTTGATGAAGTCTTTTATGCCATAGTAGGGCGTGCTGATGAAAATCTCAAGTACTTTTCCCAACTGTTTGATGTGAAGATGTTAGCAAGAGGTACGGAGATCACTATCAGGGGAGAAGAGGACAAAGTAAAGCAGGCATATGACTTTATAAGAAGCACTATAAAGGAGCTCAGGTCTCATCCCATGACTGCACAGGAAGTAAGGGAAAAGGCAAAAGAGTATGTAAGCAAAAGGACAGCTCTTCAGCAGGAAGATAAGGAAAACATCATCTTGATGACTCACAGAAGAAAAGCCATAGTCCCCAAAACTCGCACACAGAAGATATACGTAGATGCTATAAAAAACAACGACATAGTTTTTGGTATAGGTCCCGCAGGAACTGGAAAAACATACTTAGCTATGGCTATGGCTCTTGCACACCTGAAAGAAAACAAGGTTAACAAGATAATACTCACAAGACCTGCTGTTGAGGCTGGAGAAAAGTTGGGCTTTCTACCAGGGGGCATAGCGGAGAAAGTAGACCCGTATCTTAGACCCCTCTACGATGCCCTTTATGATATGGTGGATTACGATAAAGCTAGTTATATGCTTGAGAGGAACATTATAGAGATAGCACCTCTTGCCTTCATGAGAGGAAGAACACTTAACGATGCTTTCATAATACTTGACGAAGCTCAAAATTCCACCAAAGAACAGATGAAGATGTTCCTTACCCGTATAGGATTTGGTTCCAAGGTAGTCATCACAGGTGACATAACGCAGATAGACCTTCCCAAGAGGGAACATTCAGGACTGGTAGAAGCCATAAAGGTACTTCAGGGCATAGAAGGCATAAGTTTCGTTTGGTTTACGGAAGAAGATGTGGTAAGACATCCCATAGTTGCGAGGATAATAAAGGCTTATGAGGAATTTGAAAGATCAAAGGAAGAACAGGATACAGATAAAGCTACACAAGAGAGTAAGCGTAAAGAAGAGCTGGATTGAAGAAGTATGCCATCGCATAGCTCAGATCCTTGACCTTAATAAGGTTGAGGTGAGTGTTTTCCTCACAGATGATAAGACTGTTCAAGAACTCAACAGGACATACAGAAATAAAGACAAACCTACTGATGTGCTATCTTTCCCTATAAACGAAAGAGTAGGTGATTGGCTCCTTCTTGGAGACATAGTGATCTCCGTAGATACCGCAAAAAGGCAAGCATCATCTTTTGGACACTCTTTTAAGGAAGAACTAAAGCGACTTTTGGTTCACGGCTTTATCCACCTTATAGGGTATGATCACGAACTTGGAGGTGAAGAAGAAAGAAAGTTTTTCAGTTTGGAAGAGCATGTGCTAAAAAACCTTTTAGAATATACTTAAGTTATGCGTTATGGACTTTTTGTAATATCATCACTGATCTTTTTAGCTGTGGCCATAGTGGGACTCTTTCACCTTGAAGAGAGAGGCTTTTTCTATTATGTGGTTTTGTTTTTTGCAGGAGGCATTTTTGCTTTATCTACACTGCAGTTGGTTTTTACCGCTTTGATGGACTTTCTCAGAGACTATAGAAAGCACAAAAATCCTTTGGACTTTCTTTATGACTTTTTCTCCTCTCTGAAGCTTGCCATATTCTTGATGGTTTCTTTGGGTTTACTTTCTATGCTTGGTTCTACATACATACAGCAAAACCAACCCTTAGGCTTTTATCTTGACAGATTTGGCGCAGATGTAGGGTTGTGGTTTTGGAAGCTTTGGCTCACAGATGTCTTTCACTCTTGGTACTACATAGCATTTATAGTGCTTCTTGCGGTTAATCTAATAGTTTGTTCCATTAAAAGACTTCCAAGAGTGTGGATACAGACCTTTACGAAAGAAAGGTTTCAGAAGTTGGACCAACATACGCAAAAGCATTTAAAACCCATCAGCATACGCATAAACCCATCAAAGGAGAAGGTTCTGTCTTTTTTAAAAAGGCATGGTTTTAGTGTTTATATGGAAGAGGAAGAGGGAAAGGTATATTTCTATGGGGAAAAGGGTAGGTACTCGCGCTTAGGTGTTTATGTGGTTCATATAGGCTTGCTGGTGATAATGGCGGGTGCGCTTATAGATGCCATTTGGGGCATAAGGGGATCCGTTATAGTACCAGAAGGTTCAAGAAGTGATACTCTTGTGTTGCAGTCTAATGATAAACAGTTGAGACTACCTTTTCAGATAGAACTGGAAAACTTTAGGATTGTCACATACGGTGAGGAAGCCCAAAGAAAAGGAAAACCCATTAATACACCTTTTAAAGATGATGTGGCAAGCTTTGAGAGTGATATACGTATCATCAAAGATGGCAAAGTGGTCTCAAGTGGCACTACCGCAGTAAATTCTCCCTTTGACTTTGGTGCTTACAGAATATTTCAGGCAACATACGGACTCACAGGCGAAGCTGGTGTGGTAAAGCTTGTAGTGTTTGACAAAAGCAAGGTGTCGAAAGATCCTAAATCTGCTCTGCTGGGTGAGGTGGAGCTAAAAGCGGGCAAGGTTAGTGAGTTTAAAGACATGCTTCTTTCTATAGACAGGTCAACTCTCAACATAGAGGACGAGCAAGCTGGTATGAGAGGAGACCTAAAGCCTGCTTTGATAGTTAAAGTTCTTTTAAACCATAAATCTTACAATGTGCCTGTGGTTTACTCACCCGAGCTTACTCTTATTGCTTACACTCAACTCAAAGAGCTTAGAGACTTTCCCTATGTCTTTTTTATGTCTGACTTTAGACCGAGGTTTTTTAGTGGTTTTCAGGTATCTCACCAGCCGGGTACTTCTCTAATATGGCTTGGTTCCTTTCTGGTTGTTGGCGGTATGCTAATAGCTTTTTATACTATTCACAGGAAGGTGTGGATGAGATTAGAGGGTGATACCCTTTGGGTAGCCTTTTGGTCCCATAAGCTAAAAGAAGACTTTAGAAAAAGCTTTATAAAAGCTCTGGAGGAGTTAAAGCATGAAGGTGCTCGTAATGGAAAAGAACCTGATTATGCTTAGCAGGATAAAAAACAGTTTATCTGGACATGAAGTAAGTAGCAATGCGGAATATTCGGGTGAAGATGTAGTCTTTATAAACGTTGAAGCCTTCCCCGTAGATAAAATAAGGGAGCTAAAAGCAAAGGGAGCAAAGGTTATAGCTTACTGTAGCCATAAAAATGTGGAACTTCAATTAGAGGCAAGGTCCGCAGGAGCGGATCTGGTAGTGCCTAACAGTCAAGTGGTTGATGCGGGACGCATTTTGGATGGGTTAAAACCTTAAAGGTTAGCGATTTTGACCTGCAAACATCCCATACACGAACAGCACAATTAACGCACCTATCACTGCTATGACGAGACTACGGAAATCAAATCCGCTTATACCTCCAAAACCTAGCAAAGTACCAATAAATCCCCCAACTACTGCCCCTACGATACCTAACACGATTGTTAGTATAATCCCCCACCTTGACGACCTGGCATGATGAGCTTTGCCAAAATGCCAGCAATAAGACCTAATACTATCCATGCGAGAATGCTCATGATAAACCCTCCTTAAGTTAGTCTTCTAAAATATTACAGTATTTTTGATTTTTTAAATGAAATGATATAAATCATAAAAAGCTGAAAAGGACAGTTATTAAAATGATTTTTATGAGCGTAAGGCATAAGACAAGAGAGTACATAGAAAATCTTTTTGGAGAGCTGAAAAAACACGTACAGAACGGAGAACACACTATTTTTAACATATATGCAAAAGAAGAAATAGACCTTCAAGAGTTTGAACTCGTTGATGTAAAGGTGGATTTTTCTGATGCGGAAAGTGTTAAAAGGTTTTTAGACAGGACAACAAGGGAAACCTTAGAGGGAGAGGTAAAAGGTTTAAAGCTAATAGCTATGGTTATTGACAAAGGTGATGATTACATTTTTTCCTCTCAAGTGGAGCTCGATGAAAGTATTAAAGAAAGTATCAAAGAGAAGATAGAGCAATTAAAAGAAGAATGATAAGCGTTATCCTGCTTTCCGCAGGAGAAGGAAAACGTTTTGGAAAAAAGAAACAGTTTGTAGAGCTCTGTGGTAAACCTATGTACCTTTATTCCCTTGAGAAAGTAATAGGTAGGTTTGACGAAGTGATCCTCGTGCTTCCAGAAGAAGATATGGACAGGGTAAGACTGCCAGCAGGCGTTCAAAAGGTAAAGGGAGGAAAAGAGAGACAAGACTCAGTGCTTGAGGGTTTGCTTGAAGCTAAGGGTGATGTAGTGATAGTGCATGACTGTGCTCGCCCCCTTGCAGATGTGGAGCTTTTCTATAAGGTATCTAAGCTTGATGCGTATCATGGAAAGATAACTGCAGTACCAGTAAGAGACACACTAAAAGAGGTAGCGGAAGGCATGGTGGTTAAAACCATAGACAGGAGTAATGTGTGGCTTTCTCAGACACCGCAAGCTTTTGATAGAAGGGTGCTTCTTGAATGCCATTTTAGAGCTAGAAACGAAGGTTTTTATGCCACAGATGATGCAACCCTTCTGGAGAGATACGGCTACAGGGTGGGTGTAGTGGAGGGTTCCCCGTGGAACTTTAAGATCACTTATCCAGAAGACCTACTTTTGGCTGAAAAGCTTTTGGAAAGCATGAAGATAGGCACTAAGGAAAGTAGTTGAGATGCCACAGAGAAAGCTATCAGGTATTTAAAAGACACCTGATAGAGATAACCCATAATGGCGCTACCCAAGAACCAAGAAAATCCGTAGAAAAAGTGAAAAATACCAAAAGCTTTTCCCCTTGTCTCTGGTGGTGTAAGCTTAGCTATAGCTGACCTCATTATGGATTCCTGAATACCCATACCTAAGCCCCACAATACTATCCCTAAGAAGACAAAGGTAAAGCTTAAAGAGAAAGCAAAGAGTGGATATGCGGAAGCAACCAAAATACCAAGCATTAGTGCATAGAACCCAATCCTATCAAAAAGAATTCCAAAGAGAAGAGCAAAGATGGCATCCACTCCCATGGCAACCGCATAAACGAGGGATATCCATCCATCTGGCATAGAAATGCCTTGCTTAAGGTGGTAAGCTAAAAGAGCAAAGTCCGCATACCCCATAGCAACAAATCCGCTTGCAACTACATACATGAAGAAATGGCTTTTTAAGTGATCCCCTTCTTCTCGCTCCTCTTTAACCACACTGTCTGTATAGATGAGTTTTGTGTATATGAGGGTCAAAAGGGCTATAAAAGCAGGCACACCTAAAAAGATAAAAGCAGATCGGTAATCTCCACTGACAAATAGTACTACACTTACCAAAATAGGACCAGAAAGAGCTCCTATTTGATCAAAAAACTCGTGTATGCCAAAGCCAAGACCATGACCCATCTTCTTTGTAGCAAAGGAAAGAAGTACGTCCCTTGAAGGTGTCCTTATGGATTTACCTATCCTTTCTATGAGAACTAAAAATCCAGCCCACTGCCAGCTTGGTGCTATTGCAAGTAGAGGTACAGAAAAAAGATTTATAGCGTATCCTACTATGGTGATAGCCCAATAGAGCTTTGTTTTATCAGCTAAGTATCCAGAGAAAAGCCTCAGAGCATAACCTAAGAACTCCCCAAAACCCGATATAAAGCTAACTATAAAAGCACTCGCACCCAAAAGGGACATATAAGGACCTATGATGCCCCTTGCTCCTTCGTAGGTCATATCCGCAAGGAGACTTACCACACCAAAAAGAAGGACTATCTTATAGGCTTTCCTTTCCATCGCTCCCCTTTAGAACATCTCTTATTATATTGGGTATAGACCTTATCTTTAGGTCTTTAAGGATGCAATGCTTGGTATTGCCAACCGCCCTTAGTTCTTCCTCAACAAACACTTGATAATCAAAGGAAAAAGTAAATCTGTCTATGTAAGACAGGCTTATCTTTATAAGTATCTCCTCGTCGTAGAAAAGGGGTTTTTTGAACTCACAAAAAGCGGACAAAAGGACTACCTCATAACCTTCTTCCCTTAGCTTAGAATAAGGAAGTCCAAGAGTACGAAGCAGATCCCCTCTTGCTTCCTCAAAGTACCTAAAGTAGTTAGAGTGATGGACTATACCCTGAGCGTCCGTTTCGTAGAACTGTACGCGTCTTCTGTATATGTGCGTCATGCGTATTCCTTCAATAAGGCTTCTATGCGCGTTTTTGTTTCCTGCACAATCTCTTCGTAAGACATGCCTTGCGGAAGTATGGGTTCTCCAAAAACCACCTTTATCTTTTTAGGCTTTGGCAGTTTATCCTTTATGGACATGGATTCGTAAGTACCTATTAGAGCTGTTGGTACTATTGGAATGCCAAGTTCTCTGCTCAGTATGGCAAAACCTTTCTTAAAGGGTAGAAGTTTTCCGTCTCTTGTTCTTGCACCCTCTGGGAATATGACCACCACCTTGCCCAATCTTAGTGCCCACGCTGTCTTTTGGAGAGATTCTTTTAGCTTTTTGTCCAAGTTTACAGTAATAACGTGCGCTAACCTTCCAAAAAGAGAGGTGAGTGGATTTTTGAAATAACCTTCTTCACCCAAAAAGTAAGTTTCTTGTGCTATCCTTTCAGGGAGTGCACAAGCCAACACAAAGCCATCAAGATAGCTTGCATGGTTTGCTGCCAATATGAAAGGAGGTTTAGGTAAGTTTTGAAGGTTCTTCACTTCTAACCTATTGTACAGTTTGAAAAACACGTAAAGTATAAGTCTTCCTATTCTGAATATAAGCGGATGGTGTTCAAGCCTGTAAGGTGGTGAGTCCTTCAGTATGCTAGCCCAATCTACCTGAGCCACTTGCACCCTTTCCTTCTTCTCGGATATGAGCTTTAAAAGGTCATAAAGGACACTATGCTGTACCAAGTCTTCTTCTTCTAACCTAATACCAAAAGTTGTCTCTATAAAGCTAAGAAGCTCTACTTTGGCAAGGGAATCAAGTCCTAAGTCTATTTCTATGTGATCAGAAGGTTTTGGTTCTTTACCGGACAACCTCTGTATAAATTCAGAGAGAGCTAACCATTCAGGTGTGGAAGGTATATCTATTTTACTTTCTTCTTTTATTTCTTCTGCTGACGCGTATAACTTTGGGAGCAAGAATCTTCTAAGTTTTCCCAATCTAGTTTTTGGGAGTTCTCTGTCAATGAGTTTAAAGCCTGTTATTCTTTTCCACTCTGCAAGCTCTCTGTTTACCTTGTCTATGACATTCCACTTTATGTATTCCTTCATGTTAAGGATACCTCTCTCTCTGAGTTTTTCAAAGTCTGGAAAAATAAGAGCGTGCAAAGAACCATCCACTTCTAAAACCCCCACCTCTTTTATAAGATCACTCTTAGTGAGTATGAGGTTTTCTATCTCCTCTGGGTTTACTTTTTTCCCTCCAGACAGAACTATTATCTCTTTTTTTCTGCCTGTTATGTAAAGGTAGCCATCCTGATCCATATAGCCAAGGTCTCCAGTTAGAAGCCAACCGTCTTTGAAGGCTCTTTGGGTCTCTTCTGGCTTTTTAAAGTATCCCAGCATCACATTAACTCCGCGCACCATAACTTCTCCATCTTGAGCTATTTTCACATGGACTTCTTCTATAGGAACACCTACAGAGCCAAGCTTTATCTTCCAAGGTGGGTTAAAAGACACAATAGGTGATGTTTCGGTAAGCCCATAGCCCTCCAAGATGGTAAAGCCAAGCTTGTCAAGAAAGAGTGCAGTCTCTAAGGGTAGCTTTGCACCTCCGCTTACCAAAAATCTCAGATGCCCTCCGAAGCTCTTGTGAACTTTCCAAAAAATAAGCTTTCTAATACCCTTGGGTAAAGCGCCAGATAGTTTTATGAGCACCTCTCCCAGTTTGCTTTCTTCTACTCTCTCTCTTATTCTCTTCTCTATAAGTTGGTAAAGTCTTGGTACTCCCACCAGTATAGTCACAGCGTGCTCCTTCATAGCCTTTATGAGTTCTTCAGAACTGAGCTTTTCTATAAACACCACTGTGGCACCTATGTGAAGGGGTAAAAGCATAGTGGTCATAAGGGGATAAGAGTGATGAAAGGGAAGCAGAGCTAAGGTAGTGTCTCTTTGAGTTGCTATGCCAAGCTTTTCTATAGCCTTTATGTTGGAAAGGAGGTTTTTAAAGCTGAGCATAACACCTTTTGGTTCTCCCGTAGTGCCTGATGTGTAAAGGATAAGTGCATTATCGTTTAGATTCCAAGCATAGAACTGCTGAAGTTTTCCAACTTCTAAAGACAGCTTATCCAAATTAAGAAGCTGAGGTCTTATACTTAAATTTTGAAGAGCCCTTAAGAGATTTTGCTCTGTAGTGCTTGAAAAGCACACCGCAGAAGGTTCTGTTTCTTTGAGTATGTACTGTATCTCTTCCGGAGAAGACATAAAGTCTATGGGGACTGCTACTGCACCCCTCTGCCAAATGGCGTAAAAGGCATACACCCACTCGGGACGGTTTTCCGATATGATGGCTACTCTTTCACCTACTGCTGTGTCCAAAAGGTAGGCAAAGGAATTTATATTATCTATAAGCTCTTTGTAGGTTATGCTTTTACCTCTGTGTATTAACGCAGTTTTTCCCCAATCCCTTAACCTTGGGATTACACTACCTTTCTGTAGGTCAAGCTCCATTAAAAGCTATTTTAAGCCTTGAACTGGCATGTCTCTTCGTCTATGGTGGAGTACAGAGGTTTTACTTTTCCTTCTGGCAGGGTATCCTCAAAGTCTCTGGGCACACCAAGCTCCTCTATGCAGTGCACAAGATCGTGATAAAACTCCGCTACTTTTACAAGTCCCGTTATCTTACCTACTTCGTTAAAAGCCCTTATCTTATCTGTAGCTTTGCCCTTACCCCTCTCCACTATGGCACCCGCATGACCAAAGGACACACCCTCTAAACTTTCCTGAAACCTTCCTGCCACAAAAGCTGCTACAGGTTTGTTCCATTTTCCTTTTTCCCATAACCTTAGTATGGTTTGTGCTGCTTGCTCTTCGTAAGACCCCCCCACTTCACCCTGTATGATCACACCCTTTACATTAGGATCATCCGCTATGTTCTCTAAGGCATCTGCAAAAGTGGTGCAGGATATGACATCACCTCCCAAAGCCAGAGCCATATACACGCCCCAACCCCTTCTTTTGAACATCTCCGCAGTGGTAGTGGTAAGTCCACCGGATTTGGAAAGAATCACTAAGCTACCATCTGCATAGGCTATGGAAGGGTCTTTTCCACCTATAGCCCCTATCCTTGCTGGTATGCGCGGAACTATACAACCCAGCGATGTGGGACCTACTATGATGACACCCCTTTCCTTGGCATAGTGATAAAAGTAAACAGTGTCCCTTATAGGAACATGCTCTGTTATTATGAATATCACCTTTATACCTGCGTCCACAAGCTCTATAACTGCATCTTTTACAGATGCGGGAGGCACATAAACTATGCCTGTAT
Source organism: Hydrogenobacter hydrogenophilus (assembly GCF_900215655.1). NCBI lineage: Bacteria > Pseudomonadati > Aquificota > Aquificia > Aquificales > Aquificaceae > Hydrogenobacter > Hydrogenobacter hydrogenophilus. The sequence goes on from NZ_OBEN01000007.1 coordinate 79,853, forward strand.
TTATGTTTGGATGCTTACTAAGAGCTTCTTTTACCGTGTTGTAAACAGGAATCCCTGCTACCTGAGAACCACCTTTTCCGGGTGTGACGCCTGCCACTATAAAGCCTGGGTATAGAGCTTCTGATTCTGATACCACCTGAGAAGCTTCCCTTCCTGTTATACCCATAACTATGATTTTGGTTTGATCATTCAAATAAACCGTCCCTACATTCCATGTTCTTTCCATGCGAGCCTCCTAAGGATCATTATAACCTAAACCGTAATAGATCATATTGCCAAGCTTATGGTTAAGAAAGATATTTATAACACCATTTTCTTAAGGAGGTAAAACATGCTGAGGGCAGAATGGGTTGAAAGCAGAAAAAAGTTCAAGAATAAATCCCAGATGTATCTTGCGAGAGAAGGCATTATAACGGAAGAGATGAGGTATGTAGCTAAAAGGGAAGGTCTGCATCCTGAGTTCGTGCGTCAAGAAGTAGCCAGAGGTAGGATGATCATACCTGCCAACATCAACCACCTTCACCTGGAGCCTATGTGTATAGGCATAAACTCAAGGGTAAAGGTCAATGCTAACATAGGAAACTCAGGGCTTGCATCGGACATACCCACCGAAATAGAGAAGGTAAGGGTTGCCATAAGATACGGTGCGGACACCATAATGGACCTATCTACAGGAGATGCCATAAAGGAGACCAGAGAAGCTGTCATAAGAGAGAGCACAGTTCCCGTTGGTACAGTACCCATATACGAAGCACTCAAAAGGGCAAAAGGGCAGGTAAAGAACATGACCGTTGACCTCATACTGGATGTCATAGAAGAGCAGGCAGAGCAAGGTGTTTCTTACATGACCATACATGCAGGAGTTCTCAGAGAGTTCCTACCCATGGTACAGCACAGGGTGATGGGTATAGTTTCAAGAGGTGGAGCCATAATGGCTCAGTGGATGGTAGAGCACGGAAAACAAAACCCTCTGTACGAGCATTTCGATAAGATATGTGAGATATTCAAAAAGTACGATGTTTCCTTCTCCTTAGGAGATGGGCTAAGACCCGGTGCCATAGCTGATGCGTCAGATGATGCGCAGCTTGCTGAACTAAAAGTCCTTGGAGAGCTCACAGAAAGGGCATGGAAACACGGTGTGCAGGTTATGGTAGAAGGTCCAGGACATGTACCCATGGACCAGATAGAGTTCAACATGAAATTACAGCAAAAGATATGCCACGAGGCACCTTTCTATGTGCTGGGTCCTTTGGTCATAGATGTGGCACCAGGATATGACCATATAGCATCTGCCATAGGTGCTGCTATGGCAGGTTGGTACGGTGCAGCTATGCTTTGCTATGTGACACCTAAGGAACACCTTGGACTTCCTAATGTGGAAGATGTTAAGCAAGGAGTCATAGCTTACAAAATTGCAGCTCACGCTGCTGATGTTGCTAAAAACTGGCCTGGAGCTCGGGAATGGGACTTAGAGATGTCAAAAGCTCGCTTTGCCTTTGATTGGAACAGACAGTTTGAGCTTGCCATCGATCCGGAAACCGCAAGAGCCTATCACGATGAAACATTACCACAAGAAGGCTACAAAACTGCCAAGTTCTGTTCCATGTGCGGTCCTGAGTTCTGTGCCTACAGGATATCTCAGAACGTATCAGAAAAGATGGAAGAGGTGATACTAAAAGACAACTGGATAGCACCATAAGGGCTATAGTGTTTATAAATAGGAGAACTCTACTACTCTTAACTAAAGCCCACCCAAACGCATGGCAAGGAGGTTGGTAAATAAGGAAATGCACGAGTATGTGAGCAAGTCAACAGTTCAGAAAAAACAGATGCAGAAGTTTTTAAGACTCGTGGAAGATACACCTTCGGAATATTAATACGCACCAAGCAGGATTATAGATGTGGGAGGAGCAGAAGGAGCCCTTGCTAAGGCTTTGAAAAATGCCTATCCACGCACTTATGTGCTCTGTTTGGATAAAGATCCAGAACTTATAAAGGAAGAAGAGAAAAGGTGGGAGAAAATTGAATTTGTTTGTGCGGATTTTCTTGACTTTAAAGCAGAGGGAGTTTTGATCTGGTGGTTTCTACCAACACTTACCACTGGTTTGATGGGCAGTGGCTAAAGGCATTAGAGAACACCTTTGAGATTTTGCTCATAGTTCTATTGCCATACTTTTTGACGAATTGGAAGGTTTAAGAGAAGAAGTAAAAGAGCTTGAAGGAAAATAAGAAAGAGATATTAAAGAAGCTCCAGGAGACATACACATGAGAAGTCCAGAGTTGCAGAGGAACTTTATGAGAAGTTTTTGTTTCACCTAAAGAAACTTACGGAGACGGAGCCTGAGGTTATAGAAGACTTCCACAAACAAGTCGTGCGAGAAAAGCTTGTATCTATCCTAAACGAAGCTCGCAGTATAAAGGACTATCCGAGCAATCTTTTATCTGCGATGGAAAGAGCCATAGAGAGGCTTGACTTATGTTATCTTGGAAGGGAGCGAACATGCGGGAGATTAAAGCTATGCACCATAATTTTAAGGAGGGTGAACACATGACGGACTATGAGTACTTGTTGATGTTGTAAAATAAAAAGGAATATGGGACATAGGAGGGTTATAAATATGAGGATTGGTACATTACTTTCAATATCTGCATCAGGATTAGCGGGTATACTGTTTTCTTCTTGTGCACCGACGGTTGATCTTAATAAATCAGAAAAGACACCATTAAAAATTACTTCAATCAGGAAAGAACGTATGGATACTGCGGGAACTACCTATACAGTAACCATAGAAAACAATACAAATAACACCTGTTCTCTTATATGTGTGGTCTATAAAGGGGATCTCTCAAGATATCAAAACGAAACATGTAATCGTATGAACGTACCTCCAATGGGTGTGGTAAATATGTCTATATTCCTAAGCCATTGGTTCACTTTGGCGTATTCTACACCCCAGAACCTGCAAAGTGTCATTGCTTACTGTGTAACAAACCCTGTTTATAGAAAGTAAAGATAGCGGAAAAGTAAAAAGCACTACAGGAAAGAAGAAATAATCAACTCTTTTTCTTCTTCGCTTTCCTAACAATCCTTAACAAGAGATAGCCATTGAAAAGGACGAAAAGTATAGCTACCGCTACCATAAAATAAATAGCAAACATAAAAGCCTTAACAAAAATGTCAGTGCGATCTCTTGTAAGATAAACTACAATAAGCCCAAGAACAAAGAAAGATCCAAATATGTCTGTTGAGGCAGAAAGGAGAAAGAACCTCCACTTTAGGAAATCTTTTAAAGCTTCTTCATCAATATCTTCCAAAACAAGAAGAGGCACATCTAAAAGCCTGCTTACCTTTCCTGCAAGTTCATTTATCTTGTCATTGTTGCCTTCTTTCTTTGCCTTGAGGTATTCTTCAAGTAGTAGCAATGCTTCCTTGTCATCTAACTTCTTCAAAAGCCCTATCAAGGAGGGACCCTTTTGCTCACTCATAGCCTTATTCAAAATATAATATTCCAGATTTCAGTTAAAGGGAGGACAAAGATGAAGCTAAAGATGGCCTTGGTTATGATCCTTGCTTTGGTTTGGGCAGGTGTATCTTATGCACAGAAGGAGATAATAGACTGTATTAACTACCTTAAAGCAGGAGATTATCAGAGGGCTATTAAATCAGGTCAAATGGCAGTAAAACTCTATCCAAGAAGTGCAGATGCTTATTCCTGCTTGGGAGAAGCTTACCGTATGACTGGAGAAATAAACCTTGCTATTGAGAACCTTAAGAAGGCAGAGGCTTATGCAACAAGAGATGTTGAGTTAATGTATATCTATATCAGTCTTGGAGATGCCTATGGACAAAAAGGCGATTTAGATAATGCCCTTTTCTATCATAGCAAGAGCCTTAATTTGGCAAGAAAACTTGGAGACAGAGAAATGGAGGCAGGGGGACTTACTAACATAGCAAATGTTTTCCGTATAAAAGGAGAACCTGATAAAGCATTAGAATATTACGAAGAAGCCTTAAGGTTATATACAGATGAAAAAGGCAAAGCCCTCACTTACAACAATATAGCAGGTATCTACTTGGATAAAGGAGATTATAAGAAGGCTATTGAATACTTTAAGAAAGCGATTGAGATAAGTGAAAGATATGGGGAGTATCACGCAAGTGGAGATGGAATGCTAAACCTTGGGGATACTTATAGAAAAATTAAAGATTTTAAAAATGCGGAGTATTACCTTTCCGAGGGACTTAAAAGAGTTCAAAAAGTTGGAGATAAATACGCAGAAGCAAAAGGATTAGCATTCTTTGGTCTGTATTTCAGAGATAAGGGAGACATAAAATCTGCAAGGGAACACTTAAACAAGGCATATGAGATTTTCAAGTCCATAGGAGCGGAGGGAGAGGCTTCAGTGGTATTAAAAGATTTATCTAAGCTTGAAGAGAAGAAAGAAAATAAAGAAGAGAAGAAGGAAAATAAAAAGAAGTAGGATATTCCTTGGAGGTGAAGACATGAGAAAGGTTTTGGCTTTAGGCTTGGTTCTTTTTTCTACTCTTGCTTTTGGAGAACAAAAGTATAGCTGTGAAGAAGGCAAGAGAAAAACATGCAAGACTATAACTTCCTGTGAAGAGGCAATGTTTTACCTTAAGCAGTGCGGTATTACAAGGCTTGATGCAGATAGAGATGGGATACCGTGTGAGTGTCAGGCTTGCATAAGTAAAAATCCTAATGCCGATAGGTGTAAGGAGTATAGATAAAGAAGAAACCACTTGCAATTTCTGAATAGTTGAGTTAAATTTTTTACGAGCCAATTAGAAGTTAGCAACAAAAGAGAAAAAGCGTTATCTTTAGTATTTTTAGTAGCGAGGAAACTAAAGCGAGTAAATTAAGGCCGAGCAACAAGTAAATTATAGCAAGCTGATTAAATAGTGAGATCATAGCATTCCATTTGAAAACGAACGTACGAAAAGTTGATACCTTAGGCGTGGATTTTGCGAATGATCCACGCTTAAAGTTTTTTGCTGATTTTTTCTTCATTTTTTACCTCCATAAAGGCAAGTATAAAAAGATGTAGGGAAATAAAAAAGTATTCATAGACGGGGTTTAGAGACTTAGAAGTTTTTCTCTTGTTAGTCTTACTTTGCTTGCTATCCTAAAAAACACGCATTTTCAGGATGTTCTGCGCTGAGTTTGCAAAGTAATCTTATGAAGGTAAGAAAACCCCTTTCTTGGTATTTTCTTTCTTACCTCCGCCATTTTGTGACTGTTTCTTTTCTACTCCTGTGTCTATGTGTTTATGTAGGGTTGTATATTTTTCTATTTTTTCATTTGTGCATATGTGTATATGTGCATGAGCGCTTGTGCACCAAAAATCGTATACCCTCGCTATATATAACCCCCCTCATTTTTTACTCAAAACCCCAACTTTTTTACCGAATAGTAAAAACTTGCTTAAAATGTTGTCCTTGAATAATGGAAGATAGTGTTGGAAGGAAAAACAAAGAAGCACAAATAAACTTCTGTAGTAGCACACCTTGAGAAACCTTCAAGCCCCAACCAATGCCTAAAACAAGAAGAAGACCTGCCATCTACCACACAAAGTTTATCCTTCCAGCTCTCATCCTTACAGTTTATGAATATTTTTCAATACGGTAGTGAGTTTTAACTAATCTTTGTCTTTTCAGCGATGTGATAGTTAAAGTGTATTAGGTAGTTTTAACTAAGCCTTAAATATTTTTGCGGTATGTTGGTTAAAGTTGATGAAGTGCTTGAGTGGTGTGTGTTATGGAGTTGTCGCTAAGCTTTGAGTGGTATAGTGTTGTGTGTGAGGTGGAAGCTTCCCGCTTGCCGTGTGTATACCAAAAACCTAAAGCTTTGTTAAACATTCAGATCTTTAAATACCAAGTTCATTACGAACCAATAACGAACTTTGAGATTTTTAAAACGTCCTGCTTAACTTCACAAGCTTGGTCATTTAAACTCTTCTATGTGTATTGTTTTTGAAACAATCTCTTCTATATTCTCCAATGCTTGTTTTTCCCTTTCTATGAACTCTATAATTTCAGAGAGAGGTACTTTCCAACGATTATCTATCTTGATAGCTTTTATCTTCCCTCTGTTTATCAAAACTCTTACATAATCTTTATTTTTGAAGCCTAAAAGATATGATGCTTTGGAAATGTCTAACAAAACTTGATTTATTCTTGATTGTACCTTAAGGGAATGGATAAGTTCCTTTTTCACAAGGTCGTTCATTGACTTTAAATCGCCATAGGTTAAAAGTGTTTCTGTTATCTGATCATTTGTTAGCTTTCTCCCTCTTGCCAACTTGTCTATCACAATAATAGCTCCATCTTCTGCCTTTTTGATGGCATCAAGGTATGCGTCTCTGTTTCTGAAAGCTACATTCACAAGCCCGTTTTCTATAAGAATAGCGTTTAACAAAATTCTTCCTACTCTTCCATTTCCATCTTCAAAGGGGTGCAAAACTTCAAACAAAAGGTGAAAGCAATTTGACTTGCTAATGGCATCTAAACTGTTGTTGTTAAGCCACTCTATTATGCAGTTCATTATCATAGGAATGACCTCTGGTCTTGGTGGTTCAAACTTTGCTCCAAATATCACCATATCCTCTTTTCTGTAGCCTTTGCTACTTAACTCAAAGCCCTCCCAAAGCTTATTGTATACCCATAACACAAGAGCTTCAGTGATAATGCTTATGCTTTTCCCACGATTATTCAAAGCTAACATATACACATCGTCCGCAGTTTTGTAATAGTTCCAAGCTTGTAATAACCTTTTGTCCTCGGGTCTGGAAGATGGAAATTCTTCTAAGTCTATTTTAATCCTCTCTATAGCAAGAGAGCATATAGTCTCTTCTTTCTCAAAGTATCTTATAAACTCTTCACCTAAAACATTTAAACTTTGATACGCCATCGTATCAAATATTATATTGGAAAACATAGATTAGACAATAACTAACAAAAATTGATACGGAACTTATTTTGCCTCAGTTTAACTATCTTTTGTACTTTTGCTTCGTATGTTGGTTAAAAGTGTTAAACCTTCTCAAATCTAAGGATCACTAAATCAACCAAGAACTTTAAGATTTTAACCATCTCCTTTAGTTTTAAACAAAAGTGTAGTTAAAAGTTTTGAAGTGGAGGAACACAGAAGTTATCCAAGTGTTGGACCTTTATTTTCTTCTTTTCTGTGAGATTTTTTGTATTCTTCCAAGTTCTTTCTTGCGGTCTCTTCTAACTTCTCAAAACTTCTCTTTCTTAAGCTTCTTAACCTCTTGTTGAACCTCTGTTAGCTTATAATCAAATTCTCTTAACTCTTTCTGCAAAAGATCTAACGATTGCTTGTAATCCTCTATCTTGCGTTGGATCAACTCTAAACGCCTTAAGATTTGATCCTCAAGCGACAAAACTTCTTTTAGCTTAGTGCTAAGATCGTAATACTCCTTCATCGTTTGCCCTCCAAAGGAAAAGGCTTCATCTTTTCTTTTTCTCTTATCAGTATAGACTTCCTCTCATAAAGAGTCAATAGTTTTTGAGGCTGTTTGAAAAATCCCAGAGCATTGACAAAACTTGATTTCTAAAAACAGCCCTCAAAAGCTCAAAAAATAAGTAAATCCCCCAAAGCACCA
>NZ_OBEN01000008.1 GCF_900215655.1 Hydrogenobacter hydrogenophilus
TGGTGCTTTGGGGGATTTACTTATTTTTTGAGCTTTTGAGGGCTGTTTTTAGAAATCAAGTTTTGTCAATGCTCTGGGATTTTTCAAACAGCCTCGCTGCCATGTTTCCACCTTTGTCTATTTTAGATATAATCTCATGACCCACTATGGCTGATGCACCAAAGCCTATCACAAAAGTCAGTATGTAAAAGTAGCCTATAAATCCCGTAGCGTAAAAAACGGACTTTCTGGCTTCTTTTGCATCAGGAACTGTATAGAATCTCATGAGTATGTGAGGAAGCCCAGCGGTGCCAAACATGAGAGCCAAACCTAAGGATACCGCATCCCAAGGATTAGCAACTAGTCCTCCAGGCATGAGTACTTTGTCTCCGTACTTCTGCGCAACGCTTGAAAACAGTGCGTTGGGACTAAAGCCAAACTGCGCAAGAGCCAAAAGAGCCAAAAAGGTAGCACCACCCAAAAGAAGAATCGCTTTAATGATCTGTACCCATGTGGTAGCGATCATTCCGCCAAAAAGCACATAAGCTATCATAATGGCACCTACTATAACCACCGCTAACTCGTAGGGTAGCCCAAACATTAGCTTTATTAGACTACCAGAGCCCACCATCTGAGCTATTAGGTAGAGTATTACAGTAGATAAGGCACCCAGAGATGCGGATATCCTTACGGGTTTTTGGGAAAGCCTGTAAGCCACTACATCTGCAAAAGTGTACTTACCAAGATTTCTCAGCTGTTCCGCTATCAAAAACATCACTATAGGCCAGCCTACCAGAAAACCTATGGAATAAATAAGTCCATCATAACCTTTCAGAGCAACAAGACCTGCTATGCCTAAGAAAGATGCAGCACTCATGTAATCGCCTGCTATAGCCAATCCGTTCTGAAAACCCGATATACTCCGACCAGCTGCGTAAAACTCTGTGGTAGTCCTTGTTCTCTTTGCAGCCCAGTAGGTTATTCCAAGAGTTATAGCTACAAAGAGGAAAAAGAAAAATATGGCTACTGCATTGGGTTGTCCAAGGGTTGTTTGTGGCATGGCTTACCTCCTCACCTTATTTTTTATTTCCTCTACTGCCTTATCATAAAAGGCATTTGCCCAAAACACATAAACTCCCGTTAATAACCAAGAAAGTACTATTATGGCAATACCAATGGGTATACCTACTGTTAAACCTTCAGTTATTTTTTGACTAAGCAGTTCCTTTTTAAAAGCTAAAACGAATATAAATCCAAAATACATAATTAATTCAATCGCAGTCAAAAGCATAGCTATTCTGTTCTTTTTTGATGCGAGCTCCTTAAACTCTTTTGTTTCAAGTATTTCTTTCATGGCAAACCTCCTCTTTAAATTGTATGATTTATTTTACAAATTTTTTGAATTTTGTCAAGAATATAAGATTTTTTGCATATAAAAATGGATTATTTTTGTTTTTCAGTGGATAATACTTATCAATACAAACAAAAATGATTGATAAATGTCATAACTTTTTTATAGAACTTACTTCCTGTTTTCTAAGGACTTTTCAAGGGAAATCTCGTCTGCAAACTCAATGAAACTGCCAAACTGCAGTCCATAGGATATCCTCGTTATCTTCAGATGGTGGAATTGTTTTCTTAGTAATTTTATAATGTAATTGGCTGTTGCCTCACCTTCCACGTTTGGGTTAGTTGCTATTATAACTTCCTTAGGTTTGTATTTCTCTATTCTTTCAAGAAGTTTATCTATGCTAAGGTCCTGTGCAGATATGCCTTCCAGCGGTGCTATCCTGCCACCTAAGATGTGATAAACACCTGTGTATCTTTCAAGCTTTTCTATGGCATAAGCATCCTGAGACTCCTCAACTACGCATATGAACTTTTTACTGCGTTTACTGTCAGAACATATGGCGCACACATCTCTATCTGTTAGTATCCCACATTCAGAACAATTTTTAATACTTTTTACCAAGTTTTGAAGCGTATCCACTATAAGGGTCCTATCCTCAGATGGAACTTTAAGAAGGTTATAAACAAACCTGCTTGCACCTCTTTCGCCGTAAGTGGGTATTTTGGTTATACTCTCTATGGCTTCTTTGATGGGCTTTGGGAAGACATCTTCAAAAGCCAAGCATATCCTCCGTATCTTTCATCTTTCCCTCTCACCCCTTATGAACTCTTCTACCATCTTTCTTGCTTGAAAGTCTGGATACTGCACGGGAGGATGTTTCATGGTGTAAGCACTGATGGAATACAATGGTCCACCTATTCCTCTGTCTCTTGCGAGCTTACAGCATCTGATGGCATCCATCATGGAACCAGCGCTATTAGGAGAATCTTCTACATCAAGCTTTAGCTCTACATACATGGGAACATCACCAAACTGCCTGCCTTCTATTCTTATGTAAGCTATCTTTCTGTCCTTTAGCCAAGGTACCCAATCAGAAGGTCCTATGTGTATGTCATACTCACTTATAGGATAAGGGATCAGAGAGGAAACAGCCTCCGTTTTGGATTGTTTCTTCGTTTTGAGCCTTTCTCTCTCCAACATATTAAGGAAGTCTGTGTTGCCACCAAAGTTAAGTTGGTAAGTTCTCTCTATCTTTACACCTCTGTCTACAAAAAGTTGAACAAGAGACCTGTGAAGTATGGTAGCCCCTACTTGAGACTTTATATCATCTCCTACTACTGGAATACCTTCTTTTTCAAACTTTTCAGCCCATTCTGGATCAGAGACTATAAAGGTAGGCATACCGTTGATAAAAGACACACCCGCTTTTAAACAAGCTTCCGCATAAAACCTTGCAGCTTGCTCAGAACCTACTGGAACATAGTTAATCAGTATCTCAGCTCCAGTTTCTTTCAAAACGCTTACCACATCTTCAAGTTCATCCTCTTTTTCTTCCGCAAGCACAAAACTTCTCTCTGGTGGATAGTGTTTCATGTGCTCCGCAAAGCCATCAAGAATTTTCCCCATCCTGACTTTTACGCCTGTTTTAGGAATGTCCCTTTCAAAAACAGCGGTGCAGTTAGGCGGTGAGAATATAGCTTCTGATAAATCTCTTCCTACCTTACGAGCATCAATGTCCCAAGCAGCAACTATCTCAATATCATAGGGTTTGTACCCCCCCACATCTTCAAACATAAGACCGTTCACATTAGCATTTTGATTTTTTTTATAATAGTAGATACCTTGAACAAGGGAGCTTGCACAATTGCCTACTCCTGCTATGGCAACCCTTATTTTCTTAGACATTTCTACCTCCAAAAGCAAGCAAACCTTATAATATTATAACTGATGATAAAGGTTCTTATAGTCTTGTACGCAAAGCTCGTGGAAGACAACGGATTGGTAAGTAAACTGGAAAAAGAATTAAACCTTCTGAAGAGGTTTGTAGGTCCAGATAGCCTTTACGCAGTCATAACATCAGAGATGAAGCACCTATTTGACAAGTTTCCAGAACTGGTTTTTTTGAGAAACGATAAGGGAACACTTCTTTACGGAATATACAAGGGTTTGAGAAAACTCAGAGGACACGATGTGCTTGTGCTTGATGGCAAAGAATTTATCACCAAAGAAAAAATACTAAATTTCATAAGCCAAAGACGAAAGAATCTATTAACAGCAGAGAAGTGTTGGAAAGGCATAGCTCTACTGAGGCTTATAGACTTGGACTATATAATTAGAACTATGGAAAAGTTTATAAATGAAGAGATGGACTTTCTGGATGTAATGAGGTTGGTAAAAGAAGAATACGGTATAGATTATGAGGTTTTACAGGAGGTTTGACATGGACGAGATAACTGTTGGAAAGTATACGGTAAGAACAGACAGGTATTACACTAAGGACCACGAATGGGCTCTTATCAAAGGGAACAAAGCGTGGATAGGTATAACAGACTATGCTCAGAAAGAACTTGGGGACATAGTTTATGTTGATCTACCTTCTGTGGGGCAAAGCTTTGAAAGCGCAGACACCATTGCCAACATAGAATCCGTTAAAAACGTGGCACCCGTATATGCACCTTTGTCTGGAACGGTTGTGGAAGTTAACGAACAGCTCTTAGATGAGCCACACCTTATAAACGAATCACCATACGACGATGGATGGATAGTGGTGCTTGAACTTTCTGACCCCATGGAGGTAGAAGACCTTATGCCTGCACAGGATTATGCTGAATTGCTTGTTGAGATAGTAAAAGAGGAAAAGGGAGAAGATGTATCCCTTGAGATACCAGAAGAGGAGATCACCCCAACCATGGAAGAATCCCTTGAAGCACTTCCCGAAGAGGAACACCCTTATGAGGAAAGGTAATGTATATACCCCACTCAAAGGATGATGTGCAGAAAGCCTTAGAACAACTTGGGCTTTCATCTTTAGATGACCTCTTTTCCCACATAGACCTTCATCTTTTAGAACCTCCCAGCTTAGGACCCCCTATGACTGAGGAGGATGTAAGGAGGTATTTTAAAGAAATATCAAAAAGAAACAGGGAACTTGTGTGTTTTGCGGGGTTTGGAGCTTACGACAGGATCATACCATCTGCCATATGGCAGATACTTAGCAGGGGAGAGTTTTTAACCGCATACACACCCTATCAGGCAGAAGCGTCCCAAGGTACACTTCAGGCTATTTTTGAATATCAAACCCTAATATGCGAGCTTACGGGTATGGATGTGGCTAATGCAAGTATGTACGATGGTGCCTCAGCCTTGGCATCTGCCATCCTTATGGCAAGAGCTATAAAGAGTAAAGGAAGTAGGGTCCTACTTTCAGAAGGTATAAACCCTCTCTACAGGGAAGTTGTAAAGACTTACCTTTTGGGCTATCAGGATGAGATTAACATAGTACCTCTTCAAGAGGGAGGATATACGGACATAGATGTGCTGGAGGACCTTCTTAAAAAGGGTGAAGTTCATGCGGTAGCGGTGCAGTATCCTAACTTCTTGGGTTTTATAGAACCTTTGGAAGAAATAGGAAAAATAGTAAAGGGCTATCAGGTACCCTTTGTGGTAGTTGCGGATCCTATAGCTCTTTCTGTACTTAGACCTCCGGGAGATTATGGAGCGGACATAGTGGTTGGTGAAGGACAACAGATGGGACTGCCTCTAAACTTTGGTGGTCCATATGTGGGTTTTTTCGCGGTAAAGACAGAGCACTTAAGGAAAATGCCGGGAAGACTGGTAGGACTTGCAGAAGATGTGGATGGAAAGAGGGCTTTTACCCTTGTGCTTCAGACAAGGGAACAGCACATAAGAAGGGAGAGAGCCACATCAAACATATGCACAAACCAGAACCTTATGGCTCTTGCTAACCTCATATATATGGTCCTTTTGGGAAAAGAAGGTATGAGAGAAGTTGCAAGGCAAAGCATTTCAAAGGCTATGTACCTAAAGGGCAAGCTTGTCTCCTTGGGATTTGAGGAATTATACAAAGGAAAACATCTGTGGGAGTTTCCCCTAAGGAAAGAAAAGGTTTTGGATCTTCACAAAAGACTTCTTGAAAAAGGCTATATGTTTGGAGTACCTTTGGAGAAGTTTGGCTACAGAGACACTCTTCTTTTGGCAATTACAGAGAAAAGAACAAAAAGAGAGATGGACGAGCTTGTTCATCTCGTTAAGGAAGAGTTATAATAATATATAGGCGGTGTAGCTCAGCTGGTTAGAGCGGAGATCTCATAAGTCTCAGGTCGGAGGTTCGAGTCCTCCCACCGCCATTAATCTACACTTATCTTCTTTTGCATACGGTACATGTTTATGATTTCTTCTACTGTATTAGCATCTTCTGGTTTTTTGTCCGTTCTTATAAAACCCACCGCTCTTGGAAACCTTAGAGCAAAGCCGGGTTCTTCCATAGTCCTTCCTGCAGTGTGCAATGGAGACCTTGTTATTTCATCAGCAGTCAAAGTTATCACATATTTGGGCTCTACCCAAACATCTGCATCAAGCAAAGAGTCAACCCTCGCATGTCTGTGTGGCAGTTTTATCTGGTCCAGCATGTTTTTTAGTCTTATCCACTCGTCCTCTGTAAAACCTGAACCCACTTTACTTATGGTTTTGAAGGTATCTGTCTTAGGGTCATATACCGCAGTTAGCAACGCACCTATGCCGAGCTTTGCCCTTGCCCCTTTCCCATAAAAGTAGCCCACTATCACCACATCTATGGTATCTGCCAAAGAGCCTCTGTAGCTTCGCTTTAGCTTTATCCAATTGAAGTTCCTTGAACCCGCAGTGTAAGGTGCATCAAGCCTTTTTGCTATTATTCCTTCTAAGCCTCTTGCCACAACATCTTCAAAGAACTTCTCTATCTCTTTGGCACTGTCCGTTATAAACATCTCAGACTTAAGAAGGACAGAATTTTCGGGTAGTATCTCTTCTAACTTTTTTCTGCGCTCTATGAAAGGCTTCTGTGTGTAGTCTTCACCCTCTATGTAAAGCAGGTCAAAAACAAATAGCTTTAGGGGATACTCCTTGGCATACTCATAAACGCCGTACTTCCTTTTTCTCTGTATAGTGATCTGAAAAGGATAGAACTCACCGGTCTCTTCGTTATAAGTTATGGCTTCTCCTTCTATTATCACCTCATCCTGCTTTATGTTTTCCCATATAGCCTGCTTGAGGTCTGGGAACATTTCCGTCATTCTTTCTAAGTTCCTTGAGTATATCTCTATGTCTTTACCTTTTTTATGCACCTGAAGTCTAAAACCATCGTATTTAGCTTCCACCGCACACCTACCCATACGCTTTATAATTTCCTCTGCGCTTGCAACTCTTTCTGCTAAAGCCATCCTGATGGGATAACCTACCTGCACCTTGAAGTTTCTAACACCTTCTATGCCTTTTTGCACAAGCACCTTTGCAACAAGCCCAAGGTCAGAGCAGAGGTTATAAGCTCTCTCTATGTCTCCTTTGTAGTCCTTACTTCCAGCAAGACTCGTCAAAGCCTCTATGATAGTAGCATCTCCTACACCCAGCCTTAGCCTTCCCATAATGATCCTCGCAACATACTTGGCTTCAAGGTTTGAAAGGCCCTTGAGAAGGCTCATTATTCTAAGAACCTTATCTTTTGTACCTCTGGTTGTTGCTATGTCCAAAAGTTCGTCGTAAACCTGTTTAACGCTTAGCCCTTTACCTTCCCAATTTACAAGTTCAAAAGCAGTCTCTCCCATATCCCCTTTTGATTTGTAGAGGCTCTCCACTTGAGATGCCCTCACACCGCACGCCTTAGACAGAGCTTCTATCATCAACTTTTCTGAAACTCCCATCTCTATACCTTTGAAGGGTGGGAGTATCTCACCAAGCGTAAGATAAACCATCTTGTCTATGTCTTCGTTGGTGGCTTTGCTGAACATCTGCATCAGTATGCTGGACATCTCTAACCTGCTTGTGGTACTCTCAAGCATCTGAAAGTATTGAGAAAGCTCTAAGAACTTCATCAAAAAACATTATAATTAAATTCTCGTAGTATGTTTGTGGATAAGGTCAAGATATATGTCAAGGCGGGAGATGGGGGTGATGGTGCGGTAGCTTTTTTGAGGGAAAAATACAAGCCTTATGGAGGACCAGCAGGAGGTGATGGCGGAAAAGGCGGTGATGTGATCTTAATAGCTACCTCAAAGAAACTAACACTGTATGACTTTAAATACAAAAGGCACTTTAGAGCTCCCAATGGGGAAAGGGGAAGAGGGAAAAACCAGCACGGAAAAGATGCTGAGGATCTTATACTGGAAGTTCCCATAGGTACTGTGGTGATGGATGCCCAAACGGGCCAAGTCATCTGTGATCTTACAGAGGAAGGACAAAGGTGCATAGTTGCAAAAGGAGGTAAAGGTGGCAGAGGCAACGCGCGTTTTGCCACACCCACAAACCAAGCACCCAAATACGCAGAAAAAGGTCAAAAGGGTGAAGAAAGATGGTTGTTGCTGGAACTCAAGCTCATAGCGGATGTAGGTATAATAGGACTTCCCAATGCGGGAAAGTCCACACTCATATCCAAGTTAACCAAAGCAAGACCCAAGATAGCAGACTACCCATTCACCACCCTATCTCCCGTACTGGGAGTTATGGAGCTTGAAGATGCAAGCAGAATAGTGTTGGCAGATATACCAGGTCTTATAGAAGGTGCTTCTCAAGGAAAAGGATTGGGACTTGAGTTTCTAAGGCACATAGAAAGAACAAAGCTTTTGCTACACCTTGTAGATGTATCAGACCAAAGACAAATGGAACCTTTGGAAGCCTTTAAGATAGTCAATTCAGAAATGGAAAAGTACAATCCTGAACTTTTAAAGAAAAAACAGATAGTAGTTGGCACCAAGATAGACATTCTTTCTGATAGAGAAATACTCAATGACCTCAAAAGAGAGTTTGAAAAGATGGGTTATATGTTTATCCCTGTATCCTCCATCACAGGTGAAGGTATGGACACCTTAAGAAAAGTTATAATAGAACAAATCAAAGGAGGGAAAGATGAACCCTTGGGAAATGCTTGAAGAGTTCCCTTTGCAGATAAGAAGTGCAAAGGTTGAGAGCTTAAACATGGAAGGTTATAGAGGCATAGTCTTTAGCGGTATGGGTGGCTCTGGCATAGTGGGAGACTTGGCAAAGACCTTGCTTGAAAAGCATGACACACCTATACCAGCATTGTCCCTTAGAGGTTATACCCTTCCACCTTATGTGAAGGAAGGCTGGTTGGTTTTTTGTATTAGCTACAGTGGAAACACAGAAGAGACCCTAAGTATAGCTCAATCGGCTTTAGAAAGAAGTATAAAACCCATATGCATAAGCTCAGGTGGAAAGCTTATGGAACTTGCTTTAAAGGAAAACCTACCTCACTTTTCTTTACCTGAAGGCTACCCCCCTCGCTATGCCTTGGGCTACATGCTGTCAATAGTACTTTCCCTTTTGGGTGTAAAGGATCCTCTTGAGAGCTGTAGTTCCTTCTTGAAAGAAAAGAAAGAAGCTATAAAGGAGGAAGCAAAGAAGATAGCACAGTCCTTTGAAGGGTATGTGCCCGTAGTTTATGCCACACAAACGCTTGAATCAGTAGCTTTTAGGTGGAAAACTCAGATCAATGAAAATGCAAAGACCCTCTGCTATACCGCGGTCCTTCCAGAGCTACATCACAATGAGGTGGTAGGACTTGATAATCCCATAACCAGAAATGTGTGCAGTTTTCTCTTAATGTTTGACCCAGAAGAACACCCAAGAGTTATAAAGAGGGTTCAGATAACAGAAGAGATTCTAAGAGATTTTGGAGTTGTTCCAAAAGTCATAAAAGGAGAAGGTGAGAGCTTCCTGCACAGGATTTTATACCTTGTACATCTTGGAGACTGGGTAAGTTTGTACCTTTCGGAACTTTATAAGTACGACCCACTGCCCGTAAAAACTATAGACCTTATTAAAAGCAAACTAAGTGTATAATTCTTTTCGCCATGGAAATCCAATGGTTGATTTTCGGTGGCTTAGTTTTTCTTGCCCTTTTCCTTGATCTTTTTGTGTTTCACAGAAAGCCTCATAAGGTTTCTGTAAAGGAGTCTTTACTCTTTTCTGCCTTTTGGGTGCTTATAGGCTTAAGCTTTGGTGTTTATGTGTGGCACGCAAAGGGAGAGCAAGCATTTGTGGAATACATTACAGGCTACCTTTTAGAAAAAGCCCTCAGTTTGGATAACATCTTTGTTTTTATTCTGATCTTTTCCTACTTTCAGATACCAGAAGAATACAGACATAAAGTGCTTTTTTGGGGAGTTTTTGGAGCTATAGTTATGCGAGCCATATTTATATTTGCGGGAATAAGTTTGATAGAGCGCTTTGATTGGATCAATTACATCTTTGGACTTATTCTTATAATATCTGCAGTAAAACTTCTATCTACGGAAGATAAAGCATTCAACCCAGAGGATACCCTCGTTTACAAAATAGCCAAAAGGCTTCTGCCCATGCGACCAGACCTTCAAAGGGGAAAATTTTTTGTCAAAGAAGGTAGAAAAATATACGCCACACCCATGTTTTTGACCTTGATCTTTGTGGAAAGTTCGGATTTAATGTTTGCTATTGACTCTGTGCCAGCCATACTCTCCGTCTCCAAAGACCCTTTTGTGGTTTATACTTCCAACATCTTTGCCATATTGGGCCTTAGGTCTTTGTACTTTGCTGCATCTGCAGTCTTAAGTCTCTTTCACTATCTACATTACGGACTTGCCTTTATACTTGGATTTATCGGTGTAAAGATGTTAATATCGGACTTTTACCACATACCCGTTTTTGTATCCCTCCTACTTATAGTAAGTTCCATACTCCTTTCCATACTGGCATCTCTTGTTAAGAAAAAGCATGATTGAGTGTTTCGTGTTGGTTGGTGGTGAAAGCAGGAGGTTTGGTGGGGACAAAATCCTGTTTCCCATAAAAGGAAAAAGGTGCGTAGAGTACATCATTGACGCACTAAAGTGTGTGTGCGATGAGGTGCTTTTGGTAGGAAAAGACCCTTCAAAGTACTCTTCGTTGGAATTGAAGTTTATTAAAGATATTCTTGTAGATCAGGGCGCTCTGATCGGCATATATACCGCTCTGAGGAGCGCCAAGACTGACAGGGTTCTCATAGTAAGCGCTGATATGCCCCTTATAAAGCCATCTGTTATAAGGCATCTCCTTGATAACTACAGAGAACCCATCACCATATACTGCGTAAAAGGAAAACTCTACCCCCTTCTTGGCATATATGCTCGCAGTGTTTTGAAAGACCTTGAAACATACATTCAAAGAGGAAACAAAAAAGTGATAGAATTCATTAAAAAAGTAGGCTATCACTGTATAACAGAAGAAGAAGTTTTGCAGTTTGACCCTGAGCTTCACTCCTTTATAAACATGAACACAAAGGAAGACCTGCAAGCTATATTAAAGATCATGAGCACGATAAAGTTGAAAGTGAGCGGGATGACTTGTGAGCACTGTGCCAGCATGGTGAGAAAAGCCCTGCTCTCAGTTGAAGGCGTAGAGGACGCTAAGGTTAGCCTTGAAAAAGGTGAAGCTGAAGTGATCACCTACAAAGATGTACCCATTGAAAACCTAAAAAAGGCAGTAGAAGAGTGGGGATACAAGGTCGTAGGTGAGGTTTGAAGAGTTAAAAAAGCATCTTGAAGGTCTGGAGCTTATTGGCAGAGGATGGAGAAGTTATGTCTATAGAGCCATTTATAACGATAAAGAGGTTGCTATAAAGGTAGCAAAAGATAGACATCTAGAAAAGGCTATAAGGAAAGAGGCAGACATCTTAGAGAGATTAAAGGGTATAAAGAGCTTTCCTCAGATACTTGTGAGAGGAGAAGATTTTTTTATGTACGAGTTTATAAAGGGTGTGCCCTTTGAAAAATGCACCTTGGAAGAAACAAAAAAGATAGAGATATTCTTAAAAACTCTTGAACTTGCTTATCTTCTTGACAGTATGTGTATATCAAAGGACGAATTTCAAAAACTTGATAAAAACCTGCTTGTAGGTGAAGACGGGGATGTTTATCTTATTGACTTTGAAAGGGGCAAAGTTTCGTGTAAAAGAAAAACAAACTTACCTCAACTGATACAACTCTTTGTCAGAGAAGGCTATTTACCTTTAGAGAGAGCCATAGACCTTGGAAAGTCTTACAAAGAAAGACCAGAAGATGTGTTCCATGAGTTACAAAAAATCCTTACTGAGCGTCTATCAAACCCTTCTTGATCTTTACGGATACCAAAATTGGTGGCCCATTGATGCTGAGTATCACAGGCTCATAGGTACAGACCCAAGGGAAGAGATAGTTATATCTGCAGTGCTTACCCAAAACACAAGTTGGAAAAATGTGGAAAAAGCCCTTGAGAATATAAAAAGGTATGGTATCTTATCCCTTGAGTTTATAAGAAGTTCCGATGAAAAGACTATACAGGAGCTTATAAGGCCTGCAGGTTTTTACAGGCTCAAGGCACAAAGACTAAAAGAGGTGGCAGTCTTCTTGAATCCTGTAGATAAAGTAAAACACGTAAAACGCCAAGATCTATTAAAAGTAAAAGGTATAGGCAGAGAAACCGCAGATGTAATTTTACTCTACGCCGGAGAAAGGCTACACTTTGTGGTGGACAAATACACTCAGCGCTTTATGGAAAGGTTTTATGGGATTAAGGGTAATTATGAGAGCCTCAAGCATTTCTTTGAAGAACATCTACCTAAAGACATAAAAATCTATAAAGAATTTCACGCTTTAATAGACGAGCATGCAAAAAAATACTGTAGGAGCAGTCCTATCTGTAAGGACTGCCCCCTAAAAGATGTTTGTATTAGTGCAAGCCCATCCTTTTGAGTATCTTTGCTCTCCATACCCATATGAGCACACCCATAACCACAAGATACGCTATTGTGGCTATTCCCATAAGGGTTCTCTTTGCCTTTTCGGAAGGTGGTGGTTCTGACACAGACCTTAGGTAAGAGATGATCTTGGCTGTCTCTTCTGGCCTTCCTGTCATAACTGCAGGCATGGATGTGCCAGGTAGAACTTTTTGAGGTTCAAGGATAAAGTTAAACAGGTACTCTTTACCTCTTGCAATGTACATAGTAGAAAGGTCTGGAGGCACCTTACCAAAGGATTCTTTTAGTTGAGAGAGCTCTGTATAGAAGGCGCTTTCATACACATCCTTAGGTAGCACTTTCCCGTACTGCTCTTGAAGGGCTTTTAGATTAGGGTTTGCTTGTACTGCAGAAGGGTAAACTGCGTCATACCTAACAGAATGGCACGCCTGACAGTTTTGCTCAAATAACTGTTTACCTTCTTTTGCAT
This sequence comes from Hydrogenobacter hydrogenophilus, assembly GCF_900215655.1. NCBI lineage: Bacteria > Pseudomonadati > Aquificota > Aquificia > Aquificales > Aquificaceae > Hydrogenobacter > Hydrogenobacter hydrogenophilus. Next base: position 12,775 of record NZ_OBEN01000008.1, read on the forward strand.
ATCTCTCATCTTCCGCTATCTTTTGGTACTGCACTGGCATCTCGTAGGTTTCGTGAGGTGCAAACACATTATTTATCCATATTATGTAAAAGAAGGCAAGAGTCAGAAGTGTAAAAAATGCAATCTTTATCATGTTTTATCACCTCCTCTGGCTTTGTACCAGCCCCACTCTATGATGGATATTATTGGTAGTGATAAGAAGAAGGAGAAGAGCCCAGCAGTGAAAGCCAAACCTAACATGGCGTTGGTAGGTGTAGGAGGCATGGTACCCAAAATAGTCAGAGCCATTGCGGATATAACTAAAACTATGTACATAACGAAAAATAGGGGTCTTCTCCTTGCGCTTTTATACGGGGAGAAGTCAAGAAAGGGAAGTAGCAGTAGTAATAGCAGAATTAGGTTAAAGGCTATAAAACCGAGAAACTTGCTGGGAATAGACCTAAATACCGTATAGAAAGCTAAAAGATACCATTCAGGAGCTATATGAGGAGGAGTTTTAAAAGGGTTTGCAGGTTCAAAGTTATCAGGTGGCAAGAAGTGATGCATGTAGAAAAACACGAAGAAGAAAAATACTGCCAAGTATCCCATTACATAAGCACCCTCTTTCAGAGTCATGTAAGGATGGAAAGGAACGCCTTCCTTCTTTTTGTCTATCTCTATACCTTCTGGATTGGATATGCCTGCAGCTCTAACAAGGTAAAGGTGAAGGCTTACCAAACCTAAGAGTATAAGAGGTAAAAGCCATATGTGAAGCCCGAAAAACCTTCCGAGGGTTATCTGTCCAAGTTCGTATCCACCTTTCATCCAAACGGATATGGTTTCACCCAAAGCTCCTGGAATGGCTGTTGGTATTTCTGTAGTGACCACCATACCCCAGTAAGATAGCTGTCCCCAAGGTAGTAGGTAGCCAGAAAGAGCGGTCATCAGGAGGACGAAGAAGATAAACCAGCCCACTATCCAGGTGAGTTCTCTCGGCTTTTTGTAAGCGTTATAATAGATACCCGTAAACATATGCAAGTAAACGAGAGCTAAAAAGAAGTTTGCTCCTGCTGCATGAACATGCCTTATTAACCACATAAAGGGTACTTCTTTCATGATGGTGTAGTTGGCACTGTCAAAGGCAGTGTGAACATTAGGCTGGTAGTACATAGTGAGAAATATGCCAGAGATGATCTGTATGGCAAAGGCTATAAGGGCCATAACTCCAAAGGCGTAAGGGAAGGTTAAGTTTTTGGGCACTTTGTAATCAACCATCTGGGACTGCCAAAGCTCACTTATGTGTGTTCTTTCATCTATCCACTTTCCTATTCTTCCCAGCATTCCTCAACCTCCTTAAGTTTGTTCTTTGATAAAACCTGGCTCACCTATCACGAGTTTGTTTCCTTGGAGGTTTTGAGGGGGAATGTGTAATGGCCTGGGTGGAGGACCAGCTATGTTATCACCCCAAGGCGAGTAGAACCCTCCATGACAAGGACAGTGGAAGACAGGGTATTTATACTCCGCTTCTCCCTGTGGCTTCCAGAGGGGTATACAGCCAAGGTGCGTACAGACTGCTATGAGAGCGTAAGCATTATGTCCCTCAAGAAGCTTCCTGTTATTATCCTCTTTGGTAGTGCCGTTCCACTGAAAGTTTGCCGGCAGATGCACCACAAAGACAGGTTTACCCTTCCAAGATACTACCCTTACATTACCTTCTGGTATCTGGGATATGTCCACTTCCACCTTTGCACCCGCTAAGGATGCAGCGCTTGGAGCGAGGGTCTTTATTATGGGATAAAGCACTCCTACAACCCCAACGACCCCCAGTCCACCTATGGCAAAACCGATTAGATCTCTCCTTGAGGCTTCCATAGTATTACCTCCTGAGCGTATTCATAACAGATTAATTATATCACTAAAGAACAAAAGAGATAAAAGGAGTTTTTAATACTTTTTATTTCAGATAGAAATTCTTATATAATTATAAGAGCTGTCCTTATTAAAGTTCTTAGGAGGTTGAGTTATGAGCAAGCATGTAGTAGTACTAGGTGGTGGAATAGGAGGTATAGCTACAGCTTATAACCTTAGGAAACTGGATAAGAATCTGCGGATCACTGTAGTGTCTGGGAGACCTTACTTTGGTTTTACACCTGCCTATCCTCACTTGGCACTCGGTTGGAGGAAATTTGAAGATATTACCGTACCCTTAGCTAATATCCTTCCAAAGCACGGTATAGAGTTTATCAATGAGAATGGTGAAAGCATAGACCCTGATGCAAACAAGCTGAAAACTACAGGTGGCAAGGAAATACACTACGACTACTTGGTGATAGCTACAGGTCCCAAGCTTGTTTTTGGTGCGGAAGGTCAAGAGCAGTACTCCACTTCTGTATGTACTGCGGAGCACGCCATGGAACTCAACAAAAAGCTTGAAGATTTTTACAAAAACCCAGGACCTGTAGTAGTTGGTGCTATACCCGGAGTTAGCTGTTTTGGTCCTGCATACGAGTTTGCCTTTATGCTTCATTACGAACTAAAGAAAAGGGGGTTAAGGCACAAAGTACCCATAACATACATTACTTCTGAGCCTTATGTGGGACACATGGGTTTAGGTGGTGTAGGACCTTCCCGTAGGCTAATGGAAGACACCATGGCAGAGAGAAGCATAAGTTATGTAGCCAATGTCAAGATAACCAAGGTAGAGCCTGATAAAGTAATCTACGAAGACCTTGAAGGAAAGACTTACGAAGTCCCTTGCAAGCTTTCCATGATCATGCCAAGGTTTATGGGACCAGAGGTAGTTGCATCCGCAGGAGATAAAGTGGCAAATCCTGTCAACAAGATGGTTATAGTAAATAGGTGTTTCCAGAATCCTACATACAAAAACATATTCGGTGTAGGTGTAGTAACAGCCATACCACCAGTGGAGCAAACACCTATACCTACAGGAGTACCAAAGACAGGTATGATGATAGAACAGATGGCTTTAGCGGTTGCCCATAACATAGTAAGTGATATAAGAAATTCAGCAGACAGGTATGCACCAGAGCTTTCTGCCATATGCATAGCGGATATGGGTAGTGATGCTATGGGGTTCTATGCATCTCCCGTTATTCCGCCGAGGTCTGTTGTGAAGTATAAAAAAGCTCTATGGATGCACTGGATCAAATCCGCTTTTGAAAAGTACTTTATGTGGAAGGTAAAGACAGGAGATGTGGCACCTTTCTTTGAGGAAAAGATGCTTAGCTTAATTTTTGGCACCCATCCCATACATGTCTGTAAGGACTGTGCGGGTTCTCCTGGTTCTGCTTGCTAATCTTTGCTGAGATAAACCACGGAGGTGCCCGCGCCTCCCTCTTTTGGATAACCTTCTCTGTGGAAAACTACAAGATCAGAAGACGAAAGAAACTCCTCAACAGTCCTTTTCAGTACTCCGTGCCCGTGTATAACTTTTACGCTTTTTATACCCATCTTGTGCGCTTCTTCCAAAAATAGCTCTAACTTCCGAAGTGCTTCATCTACAGACATACCTATAAGGTTTATCTCTGAAGGAAGGCCCCTCCTTATTTCAAATCCTGCCAAACTTTCTTCTTCCTTTTTGGGTGGTGGTTCTGACTTCTTGAGGTCTTTTAGACTAACCCAAGCTCTCACACCACCAAAAGATACACCCGCTTTATCTTCTTTTATCTCCAAAACCCTTCCCCTTGAACCCATAAGCTCTACCCAGTCTCCCACTTTTATCTCTTCCTTTTTTAGCCTTCTTTCTATGTCTTTTCTCTTTTCCTTTACAAAATCCCTGAGCTTTTGCCTTTCCTTTGCGCTCCTTAGGAACTCTTCGCCCTCTTTCATAAGCCCCTTGAGATACTCCTGTGCTTCTTTTAAAACGCTTTCCCACCCTTGCTCCTTCTGTCTTTCAAGCTCATAAAGAAGTAGTTCCTGCTGTTTTTTGAGCTTTTCTAACTCTAACCTATCCTGTTCAAGCTCTTTAAGCTTTTCCTGATACTCCCTTATATAGTTCTCTAAGTTTTCCCTTGCGGTGATGTATTCCCTAGAACCTTCAGGAAGGTTTTCCTGTGCTATCCTTAGTATCTCATCTGGTATTCCACAGCGCTTGGCTATTTCAAGAGCCATGCTTTCACCTATGGTGTTGTAGACTATAGTATAGGTAGGTTCCAAGCTTTCCTTATTAAAGGACACACTGGCTGGTGTGTAGTAGTCCGAATTTATAGCATAGAGCTTTATGGGCGTGTGATGGGTGGTAGCAAACACGTAAGCTCCTTTTTTACGCAGATACTCCAAAAGCCCTATACCTAAGGCTGAACCTTCCAAAGGATCCGTGCCTGCTCCCAGCTCGTCAAGGAGCACCAAAGATTTGTCATTCACCATGGGTAAAAAGTCCACTATGTTGGATATGTGGGCAGAAAATGTAGAGAGATTTTGTTCTACGCTTTGCTCGTCTCCTATGTCAGTGAATATATTTTCAAAGATGGGCAGTTGGCTATTTTCTTCTGCTGGCACTGGTAGGGCACACTGAAACATAAGGGCACAGAGTCCAAGAGTTTTAAGGGCTACAGTTTTACCCCCTGTGTTGGGACCCGTCAAAAGTAAGCCTCTTCTCTCGGAAAGCACTATGTCTATTGGAACCACGCTCTCTTTTAAGAACACAAGTATTGGATGCTTGACGGACTTGAGTTCTATGTTGTCACCTAACTTTATTAGCTTACCACCTGACAATTGGGCGAACTTAGCAACTGCCTTCAGAAAATCCACCTTTAAAAGAGTTAAAAAAGCATCGTGTAATCTGCTGGAATGCTCCCCTATGTAGGAGGTGATCCTTCTTAGTATTCTCTTTACTTCATCTTCCTCTTCGCTCCTTAAAGTTATGAGCTGATTGTTTAACTCTACTACATTGTGAGGCTCTATGTATGTAGTAAAACCTGATGAAGATGTTCCGTGAACTATGCCTATGATCTTCTTAGCTTCTGTTGTTTTTACAGGCAGGACATACCTGTTGTTCTTGAAAGCTACAAATCTATCAGAAAATATACTGTTTGCATCTGGTCTCAAAAGCAAGCTTTCAAGCCTTTTCATGATCTCCTTTTCTACACTTCTGATCCTTTGTCTTATTCTACTTAGCTCTTCGCTTGCTGAATCCTTTACAAATCCCCTTGGATCTATTGAAGACTCTATAACACTTTCTAAGCTTGAGAAGAGATGCAGATTTTTAACTAAGGCTTGAAGGTTAGGATACTCACCTACATGACTTCCCAAAGCTTTTCTTACCTCTCTTATAAGCTTCATAACCTTTAAAAGAGAGAGCACCTCCTCCACACTCAAGAGGGCATCTTTTATAGAGGATCTCTTTATGAGCTCCTCTACATCATCAAAAGGATAGATGGGCACGCTTTCCTCTACCTTCATAAAGTCCCGAGTGATGTTTATCTCACTTCTTAGGTGTTCTGGGTCTTTTATGGGTCTTATCTTGTCTACAAACCTTTCTGTAGCCTTTGAATGGACAAACTCTTTTATTTTCTCTAATATCTTAAAAAAATCTAACCTTTCTAAGTCCCTTTCCCTCATTCAGAAAAGAATGATCAATTACAAAAGGTTCTTCTTCTTTAGAGCTTTGAGCAGTCTTTTCCTTGCCGCTCTTTCCTTTCTCTTCTTCTTTTCACTGGGCTTTTCATAGAACTGCCTTCTTTTTACCTCTGTGAGTATGCCTTCCTTCTCTACGATCCTTTTGAACTTTTTTAGCACTTTCTCGAAAGATTCGTTTTCACCAACTTCCACTATAGCCAACTAAATCACCTCCACAAATTATTATACCACACTTTGTTTTGCAAGCAAGGCAAGGTCAAACACCTCATCAAGATTGCTCACAAAGTGGAGAGTCATTTTGTCCCTTACATACTCAGGTAGATCTTCAAGCACCTCATCTTTGTTCTTTTCTGGGAGTATCACCTCGTATATACCCGCCCTTTTTGCTGCGAGTATCTTTTCCTTTAGCCCCCCTACGGGAAGGACCCTACCCCGCAGAGTCACTTCCCCCGTCATAGCCACATCCATTCTAACAGGCCTTTCGGTAAACAGAGACACAAGTGCTGTAGCTATGGTTATGCCGGCAGAAGGACCATCCTTTGGGACCGCACCTTCCGGTACATGTATGTGTACATCAAAGTTAGAAAAAACTTCAGGGTCTATACCGTAATCTTCCGCTTTGGATTTTATATAAGATAATGCCGCTTGAGCGGATTCCTTCATAATATCACCCAAAGAGCCTGTAAGTATCAGATTCCCTTTGCCCTTAAATTTGGTAGCCTCTATGAGCATAATCTCGCCACCCACTTCCGTCCAAGCAAGCCCCACCGCTATTCCTATCATGGGATGTTCTTCTTTTTCTATGTATCTTTTTGGCACGCCAAGGTAAGCTTTTACGTCCTGAGCGCTTACTTCAAAAGGTGGCTTTTCCCCCTTGAGCTTTTTGAGAGCCAACTTTCTGAGAATGCTTCCCAAATACCTCTGTAGGTTTCTAACTCCTGATTCTCTTGTGTAGCCTCTTATGACCTCAAGTATAGCACCCTCTTGGAATATCACTTCCCCTTCTTTGAAACCGTGAGGTGGTAAAAGCTTAGGTAATAAATGCTGTTTTGCTATAAATACTTTCTCTTCTTCCGAGTATCCCGAGAGGCTTATAACTTCCATTCTGTCCAGTAGAGGTCTTGGAATAGTGTCTATCCTGTTAGCTGTGCATATGAAAAAAACATCAGAAAGATCAAAGGGCACACCTATGTAGAGATCCACAAAGCTCTTGTTCTGTTCTGGATCAAGAACTTCCAAAAGTGCCGCTGCAGGATCCCCCTGAAAAGATATGGATATCTTATCCACCTCGTCCAACACTATCAGAGGATTTTTTGTACCTACCTGCTTTATTGCCTGTATAATTCTGCCGGGCATAGCACCCACATAGGTCCTCCTGTGCCCCCTTATCTCCGCTTCATCTCTTATACCTCCTAAGGAGATCCTGACGAATTTTCTACCTAAGGATTCTGCTATGGACTTTCCCAGGGATGTTTTGCCCACACCCGGAGGACCTACAAAACACAAAATCTGAACCGCTGACTGCTTGCCTTTTGTAAGTTTTTTAACCGCTAAGTATTCAATGATCCTCTCCTTGACCTTCTCAAGGTTATAGTGATCCCTGTCTAATATAAGCTTTGCTTTTTCAAGATCATACCTGTCCTTTGTCTTTTTGTTCCAAGGTAAATCTAATACCCAATCAAGCCATGTCCTTAAAACTCCTGCTTCTGCAGAATCAGGATGAAGTTTTTCTAACCTATTTATCTGCTTTTCTATCTCTGCCCTCACAGACTTTTCAAGCTTTAATCCGGAGAGTTTTTTCCTGTACTCTTCTATCTCTGCCTTCCTCTCATCACCTTCTCCTAACTCTTCTTGTATGGCTTTGAGTTGTTGTCTCAGGAAGTACTCCCTTTGCTCTTTTTCCATCCTCTCCCTTGCTATGTTTCTTATCTTGCTTTGTACTTCAAGTAGTCCCACTTCGTTAAGGGCATACTGATGCACCATTTTTAGTCTTTCTCTTGGATCTATGGTTTCAAGTATTGCCTGTGCTTCTTTGGACTTTATGTCAAGTATGGACGCTGTCAGGTCTGCAAGTTTTCCAGGGTCCTCTATGTCCCTTATAAGCATAAGAAGGTCAGGAATTACTTGCTTTCCCAAAGATACCGCTCTATCCAAAAGCTCTTTAAGTGAACTCATATAACCTTTATCCTCTTTTGTGAGCTCTTCTGGGGGAATGTGTTGGTCCTCTATAGGTTCAACTAAGGACAGGTAGTAGCCTTCATCTTTTTTATAGCTTTTAAGTCTTGCTCTTTTTATACCTTGTACTAATACTTTTAGTCTCCCTTCTTCTATGGGTGCAGTTCTGATAATGTGGGCTATGGTTCCTATTTGGTAAAGGTCTTTCTCTTCTGGCTCTTCTACATCTCTGTCTTTCTGAAGCACAAGGAATATGAGTCTGTCTCTCCTTAGTGCCTCTTCTATTGCTCTTATGGAAAAACTCCTACCTACAAACAGAGGCATCACCATGGTGGGAAACACCACAAGATCCCTCAAAGGCATGGTGGGAATCTCAAAGCTTCCCTCTGGAATCTGCGGTATCTTTATAAGCTCTTCTCCTATCATCTGATCTCCTCTAAGAAGATATCACACTTACCTTTGAGCATGATCTCTTTTATATTAGCATCTTTTACGAGATTTTCTATGTTCCTGAAGAAGGTTATTCTTGTATGTCTGTGAGCGTTTATTATGTTTTTTATGGCTTCTACTGCCTTATCAAGAAAGTCATTTACTACTATATAATCAAAGTGTCTCGCACAAGCTATCTCCATCTTCACCTTTTGTTCTCTCTCCAGTAAGTTTTTATCCCTATAACCTCTTGTAATGAGCCTTCTTTTTAGCTCTTCAAGAGACGGAGGAAGCAGAAATATAAGGATGCTTTCTGGAAGTTTTTCCCTTATACTTTTTGCACCCTGAACATCTATCACCAAAAGGGCATCTTTGCCTTGTTTTAGTATTTTCTCTACCTGCTCTTTAGGAGTGCCGTAGTAGTTGCCGTACACAAGAGCGTACTCAAGGAAAATACCTCTCTTTATACCCTCTTCAAACTCTTCTTTTGTCATAAATATGTAATCCACACCTTCTACCTCACCCTCCCTCTTCTGCCTTGTGGTGGCGGTTATGACCTTTTTTACATTATGAACTTCACTCACGAGCTTTTCCGCAACAGTAGTTTTACCTGTCCCTGAAGGTGCAGAAAGCACAAACAGATGGCCCATATAAGAGATTTTAACAAAAGAATAGAAATCCTATGTTCCCTTCAAGACTTAAAGTTCAGTCTTCTGTGTATGGCAAGATAAGGAGGCGTTCTGAAAGGGAGCATTCTCTTCACAAAGTAGTAGCGTGCTATGTGATAGCTGGTGTCAAAGCCGTAAAAGTTAAGCTTCATCTTCTCAAGTTCCTCCTCTCTGTAAGCAGAAAGAGGTTTTCTCATTTCATCTATTACTCTTTCCTCTTTCTTTCTTTTTATAAATACTTCGTAATCGCCACAGGACAAAAAGTTATAAAGCCACTTTTTGAGCTTACTTTTAAACTCTTCAGGCGTCTTTCCAAACACACCGTCTATGAGTCCTATTTGGTAAGCTTTCTTTGAGCTTATAGGCATTCTGTTTTCCATAATTTCCTTTCCCCTTTCCCAACCTACTCTTTTGGGAAGGGTGTAAGTCCAAAACTCTGAACCGTAAAGGTTTCCTATGTTCTTATAATGAGGATTTAAAGCTACCCCTTCCCTTGCAAAAACCAAATCACAGGTAAGAGCCAAGAAAACACCACCTGCACCTGCGTTTCCTTGCATACCGGCTACCGTAAGCTTATCGGTGGTTCTGAGTATCTCCTCGCAAAGGTCATCCATAGCGTTTATGTTCCTCCAAGATTCATCTGCAGGACTTTCTGAGGCTTCTATGGTGTTAAGGTTCATACCGTTTGAGAAAAAGTCCTCTTGCCCAAGAAGTACTATAGCCTTTACAGGTCTCTTTTTGGCGTACCTTACAGCTTCTAAGAGTCTTTCACACTGCTCTGTGGACATGGCTCCGTTGTAGAAATTAAAGGTTATGTAAGCAACATGATCCTCTTCCTGATACACCACTTCTCTATAAGTTTCAAAATCTACACTCTCCCAAGGCTTTAGAGATTCTTCTTTTACTCCCTTTAGAAGCTCAAAAGGTAGCACCCTTACCGCAGGTAGCTTTATAGAACCCTTTTCCCTCTTTCTCATATGGGTGATCCAGACAGCACCGTCCAGAGTGGCTATACATATTGCTTCATCTCTTACGGCTAATATTCTTCCCGGTGAACCTTTTAATTCAGCTTCCGGATAGGCATTGAAAAGGTAGTATTCATCATCACCCAAAAGTGTTAATGCACCTGGTTGAGTATCTGAGGCATAAACCTTTTTAAGCACATCTTGGGTTCTATCCCTTTGCCAATCTATCCTCCTGTAGGTTTGTTCCATGTAAGGGTTCCACTCGTGCTGTATCTGTGGCTTTTTGTGGATTTTTCCATTATTAAAACCTTCCAAAGCCTCCAACACGCACTCAACCGCTCCCTCTGTTATTTCATTCCTGTAAATGCTTGACTTTCTTGCCCTTCTCATAGGGAAAATTCTCCAAGCCCAAACATCTCCTGCGTCATACTCCGGACTCGCCTCAAGAAGGGTCACTCCCCATTGGCTAATACCTTTGAGTATAGCCCAGTCAATAGCGGATGGACCTCTGTCTCCTGGGGGTCCTGGATGGATTATAAGCGTCAAGTACCTTTTCCAAACTTCCTCAGGTATCATTCTCTTCAGGAAGGGTGCTATCACAACATCAGGTTTATAAAGTTCTACCGCCTCTATCATGAGATCTGGGTGAACATCTAACTCAACGGAAACTTCATGCCCTCTTTCTGTAAGCTCGCAGTAGAGCCTTTGGGAAAGAGAGTTAAACCTATGACACAAGAAGAGTATACGCATAGCTCACATCCTTTTATACTTAAAGTACGCCGCACAAGCTCCCTCTGAAGACACCATACAAGAACCTAAGGGATTGGAAGGTGTACATACAGTTCCAAAAAGCTTGCAGTCCGTTGGAAGTGCTACACCTCTTATAACCTTGCCACATATACAGGCAGGATGCTCCTTGGGTTTAGGCAATTCAACGATAAACCTTCTTTCTGCGTCAAAATCCTCGTATGACCTTCTTATTTTTAGAGCGCTGTAGGGTACTATTCCTAAGCCTCTCCATTCAAACTCCTTCCTGAGTTCAAAAACTTCTGACACTAGTTTTTGAGCCTTTGAGTTCCCTTCGTAAGACACAAACCTGGTGTACTGGTTTTCTACCACTGCTCTCCCTTCTTTTATCTGTCTTACTATCATGTAAACGGATTGCATCACATCAACGGGCTCAAATCCAGATATGACTACTGGCTTTTGAAACTCTTCTGCAAAGTAATGATAAGGTTTAGTACCTATTATGACGCTCACATGTCCTGGTCCTATAAAGGCGTCTATCCTTACCTTTCCTATCTCTCTTATTTCTGGAGAGTTGAGTATGTACTGGATGGCAGCAGGAGTTATCACATGGTTGCAGACTACGGAAAGGTTCTTAAGACCCATGTCCTTTGCCTTCTGAATAAGTACGGCGGTTTGCGGTGTTGTGGTCTCAAAGCCTATGGCAAAGAATATAACTTCCTTTTGGGGATTTTCCTGAGCTATCTTAAGAGTATCAAGACAAGAGTAGACCATTCTTACATCGTATCCTTCTGACCTAAGGTTTAGTAAACTTTTTCTGTTAGAACCTGGGACTCTCAGTAAGTCTCCGTAAGTACAAAGCACAGTGTTTGGAATTTTTGCCAACTCAATAGCAAGGTCTATCCTTTGCATAGGCATGACACACACAGGACATCCCGGACCGTGAACGAACCTAACATATCCCTTTAAAAGCTCGTCTATGCCGTACTTCATAATGGAATGGGTGTGTCCACCGCAAAACTCCATTATGTAAACTTCTCTTCCGAGTTTTTCTATATCCTCCTTTATCCTTCTTTCAAGAGCTTTAACCTTAGCTTCGTCTTTGAACTCACTCCTTATATTAATCTGTACCGTGCTCATAGCTTTCCTCCATGCTAAGTATCTCCTCAAACAGTTCTAAGCTTTTGAGCGCAGACTCCTCATCAAGCTTCTGTATGGCAAAACCCACATGTATTAAAACCCAATCGTTTTCTTTGACAGGTTCTTGCATGAGCTCAAGGGATACAACCCTTTTAACACCCATTGTGTCAACTAAGGCTGTTCCGTCATCTCTTACCTCAACCACCTTTGACGGTATAGAAAGGCACATGCCACACCTCCTTAAACGAACACTTATTCATAATATAGTGCTTCCCTCTTTCTTTGACAAGTTAGAAATTGACGAGCATCTTTATACTTTATGAGGGAAAAGTGGAAGACTATAAGCAGTCTTTTAGAGAACGAGTTTGACCTGATAGTTCAAGCGAGCTACGAAGGATGGGGAGCAGGATATGATCCTAAGTTTCTACCCTTGGTGGAAATGTGGGCAAGGGGGGAGTTGGACGAAGTGCCTCCAAATGTTAAAAGGCCTGTGGGTGTTGTGTTTGGCATACCTGACTTGGTACGAAAAAGCGAAGATTACATCATTAACGCCATAAGGCACGAGATAAGCTACCTGCTAAGTACGGAGCTCTCCCTTTGGAGGTTAGGCCAGAGGGAATTTTTCAGGTTTGGTTATCAACCAACCGCTTTCTTAGTACTTTATTCGGTGCTTGAATCTGTCAAAACAGATGAGCGTATTCTAAAAGAGCATCCTGAAAGCATTCATGTGCTAAGGCGTAGATACCAAGAAATACTTTCCGAACTTAAAGGCTTCTATCCTTACCACGAGTTTGCCCTGGGCTTTTTGAGGCTTTGGCTTTCCAAACACGAAGAAATAGATCAAAGTGTGCGCAAGCAGGTTATTTCTCTTGAGGATTTTCTAAAAGAGTACATCACAGTAAACGGCGTGCAAGCTTATTCTATGCTTATGGAAATCGCTTTTGGTAAATACAGGGTCCTTATAGAAGAATCCGCAGAGCTCAATTACATAGACATGCTTATTGACGAAGCACAAGGTAAAAAGAAGGAAGGGCATAAAGGTAGGATCATGACAGACATACTCAAAAAACTGCCAGAGGAGGACCAAAAGGTTATAAGCACTTATCAGAGTGCAGGTGATATGCCTCAAGACCTAAAGAAGAACATACTCAAAAAACTAAGAAGCCTGCCTGATTGGATGAGGGATTACATAAAACAGATGTCCTATATAAGCCTTCTTGAAAAGGACTTGGAATTTCTCGGACATTTCCTGCCCAAAACCCTTCAAACGGAAGTAGAGCACAGAGGCTTTGTTTCTTTTATTCTAAAAGGCTGGGAAGATAGTTCTTCTGAAGGTCCAGGCTTTAGCCAAAAAGATACACAAGAGTCCGAAAAAGATAAAAAGTACAAGAAAGAGTACGGTCTTAACCAAGAAGAGTTTAAAAAGTACCAAAGCCTCATGAGGAGTATAGCACCCTTTGTGGAATCCATGAAGAGAAAGTTCAGTGCACTCATACCTCAGACAGAAGAAGGATGGTATTGGGGATATCTTCATGGAAGGCGCATAGACTATAAAAAGATGCATGTAGAGATACCCACGGGAAGAGGTCGCATATACCAAAGAAGAATCATTCCGGAGAAAAAACAGCTTGCCTTTAAGCTTCTATTAGACATTTCTTCTTCCATGAGGAAAGAAGACAAAATAGAAAGTGCGATAAGATCTCTTCTGCTTTTCAGCGAAACGCTCCACGATATGAATATGCCTTTTTCCATAACAGCTTTTAGCGATAGAGTACTTAGTATAAAGTCCTTTGAGGAAGACTACAAAACAGCACGGGCTAAGATAGTAGAGCTCAAAAACATGTTAGGTGGTGGCACAAACATAGAGAAGGCTCTGCTTGTATCTTCTGAGGATTTAGAGATTTTTTGTAAAAAACACAGAATGAAAGGTGTAATGATCGTTTTCTCTGATGGTGAGCCTACAAAAGGATTAAAGGGTGATGCTCTAAAAGACCTGATAAGACAGCTAAAGAGTAGATTCCCTCTGATCGGTGTTGGAGCTGGTGAGCTAAGAAATTTTGTAGAAGAGTACTTTGAAAAGACGGGTATAAGAGTAAAAGATGTTTCCATGCTACCTTCAGCTTTTCTTTTTGTGATGGAAAACCAGTTTAGGAGGCTCTTGTCTGCATCTTAGCCTCTGGGTACTCACAGTATTCCCTTATTGGACATATATGACACAAGGGTTTTACAGGTTTGCAAATTGTTTGACCAAAGGCTACAAGGAGCTTGTTAAACTCTATCCAATACTTCTTAGGAAGTATTTTGGTAAGCTGACGTTCGGTCTCTTCAGGCTTTTTGGTCTTCACAAGACACCACCTGTTGGTGATCCTGTGCACATGGGTGTCTACGCATATAGCGGGTATACCATAGCCTTCAGCAAGAACAAGATTGGCAACCTTTCTGCCTACACCCTTGAGTTTTAAGAGTTCTTCCAACTTATCTGGAACCTTTGAGTTATACTTTTCCTTCAGCTCCTTAGCTATTTCTTTTAGGAAAAGCGCCTTGTTCTTGTAAAATCCCACAGGATAAAGAAGTTCTGAGAGCTCATCCTTATCTATTAGGTAAAGGTCTTCTACACTTTTTATCCTCTCAAAGAGCCTTTTACAGACCATCGCTGTTGTCTCATCTTTTGTCCTTGTTGATATGAGAGCACAAACAAGCACCCTAAAGGGATCTCCTGTCTTTTGAGCTATGAGGCTCACCACTGGCGCGTTCCACTTGGGAAACTCTTCCCTCAGAATGCCTATCACCTTATCCAAGTCTTCTTTTCTCATGGTTTAGTCTTTAAAGGGCGCTGTGGTAAGGTACTTTTCTCCACCATCGGGAAATACAACTACTATAACACCCTCTTCAAGCTCCTTTGCCAAAAGGAAGGCAGCATAAAGAGCTGCACCAGAAGACTGACCTACAAAGATGGCTTCCTCAAGGGCTAACCTTTTGGTCATCTCGTAAGCGTGCTCCGTCTCTACAAAGATGGTTCTGTCCAAAAAGGTTTCGTCAAATATGCCAGGCTTTATGGAACTTTCTATGTGCTTTAGCCCTTCTATGCCGTGAAAGGGATAAGCAGGTTGTACACCCACTATCTGTACTTGGGGATTGTACACCTTTAACCTTCTTCCTGTGCCCATTATAGTACCGCCAGTACCTATACCTGCAACCAAATGAGTAATGCGCCCGTTTGTCTGATGCCATATCTCTATGCCTGTAGAATAAAAGTGAGCTTTCCAGTTTGCTGGGTTATTATATTGGTCAAGATACAGATACTTTTCTGGCTCTTTTGCTACTTTTTCTCTAACAAAAAGGATGGCTCCGTCCGTACCTTCCAATGGGTCAGTTAGATACACTTTAGCCCCGTAAGCTTTTATAATCTTTTTCCTTTCCTCGCTGACGTTAGCAGGCATGGCAAGTTCTACAGGCACATTAAGAGCTGCACCCACCATAGCAAGAGCTATTCCCGTATTACCAGAAGTTGCGTCTATGACTGTTTTTCCCTCCAATATACCTTCTTTCATAGCAGAAAGGAACATGCTAAGAGCAGGTCTGTCCTTTACAGACCCTCCGGGATTAAAACTTTCAAGCTTTGCGTATATTTCCACCTTGGGAGAGATATCTTTTGGGATTATCTTCTTGATCCTAACCAAGGGCGTGTTTCCTACAAGGTTTAGTATGGAGTTTCTTAGTTTTCTGTACGGTTCGTCGTGCTCACCCAAAACCCACATTTAAAAGAAGATTATAAATTAAGAAACCTTTTAGAAAGCTTAACCATCAACTCTTGCCTCTTTTTACCTTTAGGTAAACTACTCCTTATGTTTTCCAATTTCTCCTCTATCTTTTCCAGATCCTCAGGCAGGACCCTTTGCACATACTCTCTTAGACTGCGTGAAAGAGCAGGAACTTTACCTGAAGTGGATATGCCTATGACCACATCCCCCCTAAGGACTAAGGCGGGAAATATAAAGGTGCAAAAATCTGGACTGTCAACCGCATTGCACAGTATATTTCTTTTTTTACAATACATATAGACTCTTTTCTGTAGTTTTATGTTATTAACAGCAACTATGACTAAAAAAGCTCTCTCTATGTCCTTTAGAATAAATCTCCTTCTTACTATACTGAGTTTTCCTTCCTTTTCTAAACTTTCAATAAGTGGTGTTATCTTTGGTGCAATTACCTTTATACGTGGTTTAAAGAGCAAGAGTTTTTCTATCTTCCTTTCTGCGACTTTACCTCCTCCTATTACTACTACCTCCTTATTTTCAATGTTCAAAAACGCTGGAAAATAAGGCATGTCAAAGCTCCTTACTGTCTAAGAAGAAGGTTGCAGGTCCCCAGTTTACTATGTGCACTTCCATACTTGCACCGAACCTTCCTGTGCTTACAGGAACGCTCTTAGACATAACCTCTACAAAGTAGTTGTAAAGCTCCTGAGCTTTTTTTGGATCTTCTGCTTCTTCAAAGCTTGGCCTTCTACCTTTTCTTAAATTAGCGTAAAGGGTGAACTGAGACACTACTAAAACGGAACCTTTTACATCAAGAACAGAATAGTTAAACTTACCCTTCTCGTCTTCAAAGACCCGCAGGTTTAGGATCTTATCAGCTAACTTATCCGCATCTTCTTGAGTATCACCTCTGCCTACCCCAAGAAGCACATTTAATCCCGTCCCTATTCTGCCTACTTCTTCTCCATCTACTAAAACCCACGATGCCTTTACCCTTTGTACAATAGCCCTCACGGTTTAAATTACATTATAATGAGAACATAAAAGGAGGAGGAAGATGAAAAAAACTCTTATATCTTACCTATTTATCGTTTGTATGGCACAAGCTCAAGAATACAATTTCAATGTCTTGGATGGCATAAACGAGTCCCTAAGGATCGTTGAAGTTGCCTACAAGTCTGGTGCGGAGGAAAAAGACAGGTATCACTTTGAGAAGGCAAGAGCTTACAGCGATATCTCCATGTATTTAGCATCAGAACAAGATGGGATAGGATCAAAGATCTTCGCAATAAGGAGTATGAATTCAGCATCTAAAGCTTTGGGTGGACTAAAAGGCATAGACCCTATGGAATTTATCAGTGATGAGAAGTTTGAAAAGCTAACGGGACTGAGCCTAAAGGAAGTGAACGAAAGGCTCCAATACATTAGAGAGAACAAAGGTGAAAACTGTGCACCTGATGAGCTTGCAAAAACTGAGGCATATTATGAGGCGCTCTTTTACGAGATAAACAAGGAAAAAGTTAATCGTGTTGTGCTTATGAAGTTATATAACGATGTAGTCAATAACAGCTTCTCCGCACAGGAAAAGCTAAGGTCTGCCATAGACAACAAGCTTGAATGCTATACAGGAAAAACACAAATAGTGCAGGCACAGGTACAAGAAGAGAAACCAAAGGAAGAGGAAAAACCAAAGGAAGAAAGTATCAAGGAAGAACCCCTTATGGTCACTGCAAGGATACACTTTGACTTTGACAGATACAATATAAAGAAAGAGTACATTCCACTTCTCAATCAAGTGGTTAAAACTCTCAAAGAAAATCCCAGTGTGAAGGTGAGAATAGAAGGCTACACAGATAATATAGGAAGCAAGGCATACAACGACAGACTTGCTTTAAGAAGGGCACAAGCTGTGAGAGACTATCTTGTAAAGCACGGTATAGAGGAAAGTAGAATAGAAACAGTAGGTTTCGGAAAAGAAAAATACATAGCAGACAATAAAACCTCCATAGGTAGGTTTACTAACAGGAGGGCAGATTTTATCATTTTAAGACTTTCTTCTCAGTAAATGTCATAAGTAAAGCTTATAAATATAGTAAGTATTTTTAATTGCTAAGGAAAGCAAGTAGTGATATACTTCAAAAAAATCAGTGGAGGTAAAAACTCATGGCACAACACGAGGTGCACCATCACCTTGGACAGCATGAAACGAGTATCTGGCCTCTACCGGTAGGTTTAGGTATCCTTCTTCTACCCATAGCAATAACTGCCTATGTAGCGTGGCACCAGCAGGTAATGGGGTTAGTGTTAGGTGGAGTGTCCCTCTTGCTTATGATCTTTGGACTTATAGGTTGGGCAGATGAGTTTTTCAAAAGAGGTCATGAAGAGGGGCTTGGTGGTCTTGCTATTACGCTTTTCATAGCCACTGAAGTCATCATATTTGGTACTATGTTTGCAGCCTTTTGGACTGCAAGGGTAACTCACGCAGACGTGTGGCACAGTTGGGTACCCAAAATGAACTTTGTCATACCGATTATCCTGACCCTCATACTTTGGGCTTCAAGCTTTACTATTCTCATCTCAGAAAAATCAGCAGAGGCAGGTAAAAGAGGTGCATCTATACTGTGGCTTGTTGCTACGCTCCTACTGGGAACTTCCTTCGTAATCATTCACTTTAATGAATGGCAACATCTATGGCACGAAGGTTTTACTCTTAGCTCTAACATGTACGGCACCGGTTTTTACGCCCTTACGGGGATACACACTTCTCACGTGCTTGTAGGTTTAATATCCCAACTGTATGTACTTTGGCTGCTCATGTCTGGTAGGATGTCTCCTCACAAGACCACCATGTTCAAAGCGGTTAGCATATACTGGCACTTTGTAGACCTCATGTGGCTCTTAGTTGCAAGCAGTGCCTATATCATAGGAGGTTTAGTGTGAGGAAGGTTTTCCTCATGCTTTTTCTTGTATCTTTAACTCATGCTTACAGTAATCTTCCAAAGGATTCCTACTTTAACCCTGAGGTGTTAAGGATAAACCAAGAGCTATACTTGGGCAAAAAACTCAGAAACTACACTATACTTACAGACAAAGGTTGGACTGATCTGTATAGTGTTATCAACAAAAAACCTACTATCCTTCAACTTGCTTATTATACATGCGATGCGAGCTGTCCCATACTAACGGAAAACCTTCTAAAAGCGGTAAAAGACTTAAACAAAAAAGAGTTTAATGTGCTCATTCTTTCCTTTGATAGGAGGGACAGTATAGAAACCCTAAAAACCTTTAAAACAAAACTTGGCAGTGTACCTGACAACTGGACCTTTGGTGTTCTTCAAGAGGAAGACATAAAAGACCTTACACAGAGTGTAGGATTCAAATTTTTCTTTTCGGAAAGGGATAAGACCTTTGTGCATCCCAACACTCTTATATTTCTTTCTCCAGATGGCAAGGTTATGAGGTATTTATTCGGAACCTTTCCGCGCACCAAGGACATCAACTTGGCGCTCATTGACGCTCAAAGAGAAAAGCCTACTATAAACAACATAGTGGACCTTGCTCTACTTGCGTGCTACAGATACGATCCTCACAGAAGCAGGTATGTTGTAGATCCTGTCGTGATCTTTGCATTAATGGGTTTTGGACTTATCGGTATTACAGGCTTACTTACATTAACTTTTAAAAAAGTTCAGGAGGTGTAAAGATGGATACTCTGCCCCTTGCCTATCCTGCTCATCTGTGGGATAGGATCTATGACATATGGTTATTTATAGCTGTGGTTATCTATCTTGTGGTTGCCATCCCTATGCTCTACTTTATGATAAAGTATAGGTATAGACCTGGAAAGAATGAAAACGGTGCACACATTGAAGGAAACAATGCCCTTGAGGTCACCTGGACAGTCATACCTCTACTTATAGTCATATACTTGGCAACGCAGAGTTTTGTCTTTTATAGACAGCAGAGAAACGCACCTAAAGACGCTATGGAAATAAAGGTTACTGGTTTTATGTGGGGTTGGGAAGTAGATTATCCTACAGGAAAGAAGGTTTTTGCCTTCTTCAGTCCAGACTACAAGATACCAGAAGAACAAAAAATAGTCATCCCTGTAGGAAAGCCCATCAAGGTGCTTTTGACCTCAAGGGATGTAATACACTCCTTTTATGTACGTCCAGCCAAGGTGATGGAAGACGCTGTTCCGGGTAGAATAACCCACCTTTGGTTCCAAATAAACAAACCAGGAGAGTACTGGGCTTTCTGTAGGGAGTACTGTGGCACCCAGCATTCACATATGGTAGCTATAATAAAAGCGGTGCCTCAAGACGAATTTGATAAATGGGTGAAGGCTGGTACAAACCAGTCTACCAGTAATATTGAGTTAGCAAGTAAATCAAAGGAGGTGCAGTGATGGCAGCAGTAGGCATTTACAAGCCTTGGTATAGTGCAGGTATTAAGGAGTGGCTCTTTACAACAGACCACAAGAAGATAGCAGTCTTTTACGGTGTAACCACTTTGCTCTTCTTTCTGATAGCAGGACTTATGGCTTTGGGCATTAGGTTAGAGCTATGGCAACCTGGCCTTCAGTTCGTATCCCCCGAAACTTACAACTACCTTCTTACTGGACACGGTGTTGTAATGCTCCTGTGGTGGGCTATAGGTGTGTGGAGTGCTTTTGCCAACTTTTTGATCCCTCTCATGATAGGTGCAAGAGATGTAGCCTTTCCGAGACTAAATGCCTTAAGCTGGTGGACTTTCTTTGCAGCAAGCGTACTTGTTCTTCTCACCCTTATACCTTCTAACCACGTAAAGATGATGTGGACAGGATACCCTCCATATTCTCTGAACGATGATGCGGGAATTACGGCTTTATATGTATTCATAATTCACCTTACAGGTGCAGCTTCTATAATGGGTGCGGTCAACTTTATAGTCACCACCCTTAGGATGAGAGCGCCAGGGGTTTCTCTTAAGAACATGAACCTTCTTCTACACGGTATAATGGCTGCTAATGTTATACAGCTTCTTGGTGTTCCTTCCTTTGCGGGTGCAGTCACCATGCTATTCCTTGACAAGTACCTTGGGACCAACTTTTTCAACCCTAACCTTGGTGGAGACCCGCTTATATACGAAAATGTGTTCTGGTTTTACTCCCATCCGGCGGTTTATGTTATGATTCTACCAGCTTTTGGTGTATTTTCAGAAGTTATTGCCACCTTTGCGAGAAAACCCATCTTTGGACAGATCACCATGGTCTTTGCCATATGGGCGATAGCTCTGCTTGGTTTTATGGTTTGGGTACACCACCTGTTTACTTCCGGCATACCCGATTGGGTAAGGATAGTGTTCTCTTATACCACAGTTCTGATAGGTGTTCCTACAGGAATAAAGATCTTTAACTGGGTAGCAACCTTATACAAAGGTTCTATAAGATACACAACCCCCATGCTTTTTACCCTCGGTGGGATATTTATGTTCCTCATAGGTGGTCTTACAGGTATACCTCTTGCACTCCCGTCCTTTGACATAAACGCTCAAGATTCTCAATTTGTAGTGGCACACTTCCACTATGTTCTTGGTATGGCTACTACTCTTGGAGCCTTTAGCGGTATATACTACTGGTTCCCAAAACTCACTGGAAAGATGTATAACGAAAAACTTGGAAAGCTGAGCTTTTGGATCATCATGATAGGCTCAAATCTCTTCTACTTCTTCCAATTCATTATAGGTCTTGAAGGTATGCCAAGAAGGTATGCGGATTATCCACCTATACCTGAATTCATAGAACTTCAACACATACAAACCATAGGTGCCTTTATACTGGCTTTTGGTATACTCCTTAGCCTCATAAACTGGGTTGTATCCGCTCTAAAAGGTAAAGAAGCAGGGGCTAATCCTTGGGGTTCTAACTCCTTAGAGTGGCAGATACCCTCTCCACCACCACCCCATAACTTTGACCGCATACCTGAACTGCCCGAAGGTTGGGATCCTTACGATTATGGTCGCCACAAACCTCAACACGCCTAAAATGTGAGGGGGGGTTACCCTCCCCCTTAAGAAAAGGAGATAAGCATGAGCAAAAATTCTTTTCTTTTAATTCTTTTACTTATTATCATCTTTGTATCTTACATCTTAGGTGTGCTTGCCTTTTCCTCTCCAGAAGCCAGAAAGAAAAAGTGGGAGGAATTCAGGAAAGAGTATCACTTAAGGAGATAAAGCTTTATATTTATTAAGTTATGATAGACACTCATTGCCACTTAGACCTTCTTAAGAAAGAAGACCTTGAGGATACCCTCAAAGATTCTTCCCTTGAGCATCTCATAACGGTAGGTTATGATAGAAAAACCATAAAGAACGCTTTAAAACTCGCACAGGAAAATGAGCGTATTTTCTGCGCTATAGGTTTTCATCCCCACGAAGCGGATAGTGTCAGCGATGATGACCTTTTGTGGCTAAAAGAACTCGCAGAAAAGAACCATAAGGTAAAAGCTATTGGTGAGATGGGTCTTGACTTTTACAAAGACTACTCGGATAGGAAAAAGCAGGAGGATGTGTTTAGGAAGCAAATTAACATAGCAAGAGAGCTGGGTCTTCCCATAGTAGTTCATAGCAGAGATGCGGAAGAAAAAACCATAGAAATACTCAGAGAGGAGAGAGCTTACGAAGTGGGTGGAGTTATTCACTGTTTTACCGGAAGCTACACATTTATGAAAAAGTGTGTGGACCTTGGTTTTTACATATCCTACTCTGGAATAATAACTTACAAGAATGCAGACACTCTCAGAGAAGTATTAAGAAAGACACCCACCGCAAGGATGCTTATAGAGACGGACAGTCCTTTTTTGGCACCACAGCCTGTTAGAGGAAAGCCTAACAAACCTTCCTACATATGGTATACAGCGGAAGTTATGGCAAAGCTTATTCCTAACTCTTCCGTTGAGGATATAGACCGCATGACCTCCGAAAACGCCAAACTACTCTTCAACATAGGAAATAACGGAAGGAAAGATACCATAACCTATGTTATAAACAACAAGCTTTACATAAATTTAACTAATAAGTGCAACTTGCACTGTGCTTTCTGTCAGAGGGAAAGAGAGAGAAACTTTATGGTAAAGGGCTATTGGGTTTGGACATCAAGAGATCCGAGCGTTGAGGAGGTTATCAAAGAGATAGGAGATCCCACAAAGTACGATGAAATAGTTTTTTGCGGATACGGCGAGCCTACATTGAGGTTTTCAGCGCTCAAAGATATAGCCAAGTATGTTAAGTTAAAAGGTGGTAAGGTGCGCGTTGATACGAACGGTCTTATGTTTACCTACCTTCCAGAAGAAAAGTTATCAGAGCTTAAGGGTTTAGTTGATGTTTGGTCTGTTAGTTTGAACGCTCACGATGAAGAAACGTATAACAAGGTGTGTAGGCCAGCGCAAGGTGATGCTTTCAGTAAGGTTATAAAGTTTATTAAAAGAGCTTTGGAAGAAGGTTTTGAGGTAATTGCTACCGCTGTTGATTACGAAGGTGTTGACATAGAAAGGACAAGAAAAC
This sequence comes from Hydrogenobacter hydrogenophilus, assembly GCF_900215655.1. NCBI lineage: Bacteria > Pseudomonadati > Aquificota > Aquificia > Aquificales > Aquificaceae > Hydrogenobacter > Hydrogenobacter hydrogenophilus. Next base: position 35,776 of record NZ_OBEN01000008.1, read on the forward strand.
TTGCAGAATCTCTTGGAGCTAAATGGAGGTACAGACCTTACGAGGTGGTAGGCTAATAAAATACACTTATCTAACCATAAGTAATTTTTATGTATTATACACAGTAAGGTGGTAAAATGGGAAAACAGGGGTATCATATGGTAGATCCAGATATACTTTTGCTTGCTATAGTTAACATGGCGGAAGGAGTAAAGAACCTAATAGGAGACAAAGGAGCAAAAGCAGTGCTCAGAGACGCAGGAAGACAGGCAGGTCCCAAACTTCTGGAAAGCTTAATAGGGCATTTTCCTGAAACTTTAACAAAAGAAGAAGCCTTAAGGAGAGCCTGTATAATACTTGAGGACTTGGGCTTTGCCAAGAAGATAGAAAAGGTGGATGGAGAGGTGAAGATAGAAGAAGACATATTCACGGACGCCATAATAGGTGATAATTTGTCCGAATCCCCAGTCATATACTTCTTTGCTGGTCTTATAGAAGGTTTTGTATCCTTTATGAGTAATGAGAGAATAACTCTCGTACCAGAAAGCGTGGAGAGGGGTAGGATAGTCTACAAATACTGATGAACTTGGAGAACTTTCCACTTAATGTGGAGCTTTTTTATCTTATAAATCACACAAGAAATCCCATTTTGGATACATTCTTTGGACACTTTTACTTGCTTGGAAAGGGCTATATCCTAATACCCATCTTAGTTTTTGTTTTGCTCTTCCAAAGAGAAAGACTCTGGCTGTTCCTTACTTCTCTTATTATTGAAACTTTAAGCGTGCAGTTTTTAAAGGTGTATTTTAGTTTGCCCAGACCCGCAAGTACGCTTACAGATGTGTATCTTCTTGAACCTCTTTATCACAGGTCCTTCCCTTCTGGGGACACTGCTATGGCTTTTCTTTTGGCTTCCTTTTTTTCACCTGTTGCTACAGGTCCTCTGAAAATTTTATTGTGGCTTTATGCTTTTATAATAGCTTACGGCAGGATCTATGTGGGTGCGCACTTCCCCATTGATGTACTTGCAGGTGCCCTCATTGGCATAATGTCTTACTATGTAGCCTACAAGATAAACAGGAGAATCTCACATGTTTCGCTTTGAACTTATTTGCTCTGATGGAAAAGCAAGAAGGGGAAGATTAATTACGCCTCATGGTATTATCGATACACCTGTCTTTATGCCCGTTGGAACTCAAGGAACTGTAAAGGCTATGATACACAAGCTTTTGGAAGATATAAATGTTCAGATAATCCTTGGCAATACCTACCATCTTTATCTCAGACCTGGTCCAGAGGTTATAAAGCTTGCAGGCGGACTTCATAGCTTTACAGGGTGGCACAAGCCCATCTTAACTGATAGCGGTGGCTTTCAGGTTTTCTCTCTATCTAAAGGAAGAACTAAGGATAACAGGTCAGGCGTGAGAGTCTTTGAAGAAGGCGTAGAGTTTAAGGACCACCTTTCTGGCTCTTTGCACTTCTTCACACCTGAAAAGGTTATAGAACTGCAGGAAATCCTTGGTTCTGACTTTATCATGCCTTTGGATGAGTGCGTGGAGTATCCTACTACTTATGCTTACGCAGAGTCCGCTCTTTTGAGGACACTAAGGTGGCTTGACAGAAGTATAAAACACAAAAGGAGAGAGGATCAGGCACTTTTTGGTATAGTCCAAGGCTCTACTTTTGAGGATCTGAGGATACTTTCTGCTACCGCTACTGTGGAGAGAGACCTTTTTGGCTACGCCATAGGTGGACTATCCGTAGGTGAACCAAAAGATATTATGTATGATATAACGCAGGTAGTGTGCGAATACTTACCTTGGAACAAACCCAGATACCTAATGGGTGTGGGTATGCCAGAAGACATTATAGAGTGTGTAGCCAGAGGCATAGACATGTTTGACTGCGTAGCACCCACCCGTATGGCAAGGACAGGTACTCTCTTTACTCATTCTGGAAAGCTCAACATCACCAACGAAGCTTTTAAGAAGGACTTTTCACCCATAGACGAGGAATGCTCTTGCTATACATGCAGTAATTTTACCAGAGCTTACCTAAGACACCTTTACAAATCCGAGGAGATATCCGCCTACATACTGGGCACCATACACAACCTGAGCTTTTATCAAAAGCTTATGCAGGACATAAGGATAGCCATAGAAGAAGGACGTTTTGAAAGTTTCAGAAGGTCATGGATGGAGAGATACTCAAGCAAGTTGTGTTAGAATTTATCCCATGTTTGTGTACGAGAAGATAAGTTCCGAAAGGCTCATCCTACATCTTCACGGCTTTGCATCAAACACAAAGAACTCAAAAGTGAGCATGCTAACGGATTACATCTACAAGAGTGGAAAGTTTTCTCTGTTTTGTATGGATATGGATTACCACACAACCACTACCAGCAAGGTATTAGAAGTTCTTGATACGCTTCTTAAAGGTTTTAAAGAAAGCTACAAGAAGATCCTTCTTTCAGGTAGCTCTCACGGAGCATATATAATTTTAAACTACATTAGGTTCTACGGAGGAGAGCTTATAAGCTCTGCACTGCTTTTTGCTCCATCTTACTCAACTTTGCAGTTAACACTTGCGCAAGAAGGTATAGAAAAGTGCCAAAGGTGGCTAAAAGGAGAAGAAGAACTGGTAATAAACGAATGCGAAACTGGTCTGCATCTCACCATACACAGAGATTTTGCCAAAGACATACTGGAGAAGGGCTACGAGATCATATCAGATGGGTGCGTGCATTTCCCTCAAGAACCTCCTATCCCTATACTAATAGTTCATGGTACTCAGGATAAGGTGGTGCCTGTAGAACACTCAAGGACCTTTGTAGAAAAGGTAAAAGTAAAAAAGTATATAGAGGTAGAGGATGATCACAGACTTAGCAAAAGCTTTGTTAAACTATTATACGAAGATAGGGTCTTTGAAATTTTTGATTGATGATTATCATAACACGGTAAGTTCAAAGGCATATAGTTATAAATTGTATTAAGAACGAAAAAGGAGGTGTTAGTTATGTTTGAATACAGTGAAAAGGTGCTTGATCACTTTTTGAACCCAAGAAATGTGGGTGTGCTTGAGGATGCCAACGCTATAGGTCAGTGTGGTAATCCTGCTTGCGGAGATGCTATGCTGTTTACTCTTAAGATAAATCCAGAAAACGATGTGATAGAAGATGTTAGGTTCAAAACCTTTGGGTGTGGTTCAGCTATAGCGGTCTCTTCACAGCTGACCGAAATGATAAAGGGAAAACCCATAAGCTACGCTTTGAATCTTACCTACAAGGACATATTTGATGAATTAGGAGGATTACCACCCCAAAAGATACACTGCACTAACTTGGGATTGGAAACCCTTCATGTAGCTATAAAGGATTATCTCCTCAAACAGGGAAGGATAGAAGAAGCGGAAAAAATACCCGGTTGCTACGAAGAGGAAGAAGAAGAAAGTGGAGAGTTTGAGTTTCTATCTACATGAGTAAAAGGGCTGTTGCTCTTCTTTCTGGAGGGCTTGATAGTAGCTTAGCTGTCCGCCTTCTTAAGGATCAAGGCGTTGAAATTAAGGCTTTGTACTTTTACACAGGTTTTTGTATCACGGAACACAAAAGACGCCTTGGTCTTAAGAAGGAAGATGGACAGCAGTATGTCAATCCTGCCATCAGAGCAGCAGCCCAGCTTCAGGTACCCATAGAAGTTGTGGACATTTCCCAAGAGTACTTTAATGTAATCCTAAACCCCAAGTACGGATACGGTAAAAATGTAAATCCGTGTGTGGACTGTAGAATTTTGATGCTAAAGAAAGCTAAAGAAATTATGGAAAGACAAGGCTACTCCTTTGTTATCACAGGTGAGGTACTGGGACAGAGACCCATGAGTCAGACGAGAGAGAAGCTAAAGCTCATAGAAAGAGATGCAGGGCTTGAGGGTTATGTGGTAAGACCCCTCTCTGCAAAACTTCTTCCTACGACAGTGCCAGAAAAACTCGGTTGGATAAACAGAGAAAAACTCTTAAGCATAAAGGGAAGGGGTAGAAACATACAGATACAGCTGGCAAAGAAGTACGGTCTTGAATACGAGCAACCTGCGGGTGGTTGTTGTTATCTTACTGACGAGAATTATGCCATCAAATTCAAAGAGTCCCTCGCAGTAGATGGTTTTATTACGCGCGAAGATCTTGTGCTGTTCTCTGTTGGCAGACACCTAAGACTTCCATCTAAAACAAAGCTAATAGTAGCAAGAAACGAAGGAGAGGCAAAGTTCTTAATGACCTTCAAAAATCGCTATGATCATGCCTACAGGAAAGATGGCAAAGGTACTTTTGTTCTGATAAAGGGAGAAATACCAGAAGGGGAACACCAGCTTGTGGCGGATATAGTGTCCAGATACTCAAAAAGAGAGCCGTGTTATGTTATCCTTAGTATAAAGGGAGAGCAGAAGGAAATATGGGCTCAGCCTATTGACGATGCTCTGCTAGATAGTTTTAAAATATACACTAAGAAAGGGGCTATGAGATGAATTTGGAAGACATAAAACCCGATGTGGTTCACGATGTAGTGGGCACTTTTTGTCCAGTACCCATAGCGGAGACTTCTAAGGTTATGAAAAGTATGAAGATAGGTGAGATCCTTGAGCTTATAGCTGATGATCCCGGTGTAGTTGAAGACATTCCCGCATGGTGTAATGCTACAGGGCAGGAATTTCTCGGCATGTACGAAGAGGACGGAGAGTACCATCTATTTGTGAGAAAAGTAAAGGAACTATGAGGGAGAGAATAACCTTTGACGCTAATCTCAAACAACTTATTGAAGAACAGCCTAAGATAAAGGAACTTCTGTATGACTACGGACTTAAAAAGCTTGAGGAAGAAGACATAGCAGATGTGGTGCTTGACAAGCTTACTTTGAAAGGATTTTTCCGTATGATGGATTTAGATGACGAAACTCAGGGACTTATATGGGAAAAGATACAACATTTATACAAAGAGATGGAGGATAAAAAATGACACAAGAAGAGTTTCAGCAGGTAGAGGATGTTTTGAAAAAGATAAGGCCTGCTCTTAAGGAGCATCACGGAGACCTAAAGATTGTTGATATTAAAGAAGGGAATGTTTACCTCCAGTTTGAAGGTGGTTGTACCGAATGCCCTATAGTTGATGCAAGCGTAAAAGATGTGGTGGACATGGCTATACGGGGAAATCTCTCTTGGGTCAAAAAGGTGGAGATACTACAGCCCAGACTCCACATTGGATGAAGATATCTGGAAAGACGCAAGTCTACGGTATAGTAGGCTACCCTGTTAGGCACTCTCTGTCCCCTGTGTTCCAGAATGCTTCCTTTGAGTACTTTTCTGTAGATGCCATCTACGTAGCTTTTGAAGTAAAGCCGGAGGACTTCACTACTGCTTTTTTGGGATTGAGAGCCTTAGGAGTAAAAGGTGTAAACATTACTTTACCTTTTAAGGAAAGAGCACTTGAACTTTGCGACTTTTTAGATGAACATGCAAGAGAAATAGGTGCTGTAAACACTATAAAGTTTGCAAACCGGATAGAGGGATACAACACTGACTGGATAGGCTTTCTAAGAGCACTAAAGGACTTGGAGGGAGACATAAAAAACAAGAAGGTTTTGGTTTTGGGGGCAGGTGGTACTTCAAAAGCTGTAATTTATGCACTCAGCAAGGAAGGTTGTTATGTTTACGTGTGGAACAGGACCATTCAAAAAGCGCTTGAGTTAGCAGAAAGATTTTCTATACATGTGGTAAGCCATCCTGAGGATGTGCTTGATGATGTGGATATAATTGTAAACACAACCTCTGTAGGTTTATCAGAAAGGGACCCTCACCTTTTTGATTATGAAAAGATAAAAGAGAGCCACACGGTTTTTGATGTTATATACAAAAGGACGCCTCTTTTGGAAAAGGCTATAGAAAAAGGAGCAAAAGCACAAGATGGACTTGTTATGCTTCTTTATCAAGGAATAGAGAGCTTCAGGATATGGACTGGTATGGAAGTACCTTTAAACGTTGTAAAAGATAGTTTATCTCTTTAGCTCACTATCTCCGTACCTATACCTTCTTCCGTAAAAACCTCTAAAAGTATGGAGTGTGGACATCTACCGTCTATAATGTGAACTTTTTTAACACCCGCTTGTAGTGCTTTGATGGCGCTTTTTACTTTTGGTATCATCCCACCCTTTATAGTACCATTTTTTATAAGCTGATAGATCTCCTCTTTGCTTATTGAGGATATAACCTCTCCGTGTTGGTCTTTTATACCCTCTGTATCTGTCAGGAATATGAGCTTTTCTGCCTTCATGTACCTTGCAACTTCGCTGGCAACCACATCGGCGTTTATGTTATATGCTTCTCCATGCGAGCCTACACCGATGGGTGCTATAACGGGTATGTAATTGTTGTCCATTAGGGTGGAAAGTAAGTGTGTGTTGATGCTCTCTACCTGTCCTACAAAACCTATGTCCTCTTCTGGTACTTCAAGCCCCAACTCTTTAAAGTACTCTTCTTTGTCCAATTTCTTAGCCTTTATGAGGTTTCCGTCCCTACCTGAGAGTCCCACCGCGTATACCTGCTCACCACTGTGTTTGTTTATAAGTGCTACTATGTCTTTGTTTATATCTCCTGCGAGTACCATCTCCACTACATGCATAGTCTCTTCATCCGTTTTTCTCATACCTCCTACAAATTTGGCCTCTATTCCAAAACTCTCTAAGGTCTTGTTTATCTGTGGTCCTCCACCGTGCACTACTATTACCTTTATTCCCACATACCTAAGCAATAGAACATCTTTTGCAAAGCTCTCTCGTAGAGACTCTTCGATCATGGCAGAGCCTCCGTACTTGATCACAAAGGTCCTGCCATAAAACTGCCTTATGTAAGGGAGTGTGGATTGGAGCATTTTAGCCTTGTATATAAGCTCTTTTATAGACATGAGGATAGCTCCTTTAGGTAGTCCTTTATGCCTTCTTCAAGGGTGTAGTCTGGTGTGTATCCAAGGTATTCCTTTATTCTGGTTATATCTGCCTGCGTGTACTTCTGATAGAAGTCATAAGGGCAGTCAAAGTACTCTACCTCTGTCTTTATACTTAGCTCTCTACTTAGTATTTCCACTATCTCATTAAAACTTCTTGCAGTGCCTGTGCCTACATTGAATATACCAGACACATCTTTTTCTAAAGCCAACATGTTAGCCTTTACCACATCCTTTATGTAAACAAAATCCCTTTTTTGCTCTCCCCACTTGAAAAGTCTGGGTCTTTCCCCTAAGACGAGCTTTTTGTATATTTGGTATATCATACTTGCTGACTTGCCTTTGTAGGCTTCTCCTTGTCCATAAACATTAAAGTATCTAAAGCCTACTACCTTTATGTGAGGATACTTTTCCATAAAGTTTGTTGCTATTCTGTCCATTACAAGTTTGGAAAAGCCGTATATGTTTTCGGGTTTTAATTCTCCTTCTTCTCTCATGGGTGGTGGTACATTTCCGTACACACCGGCAGAAGATGCGTATATGAGTTTAGCTTTCCATGAAAGAACCGCTCTGAGCACATGCCTAAAGCTCTCAGCGTTAACCTCCATCATAAGCCTTTGGTCTGTTATAGTGGTGTCCGTAATGGCAGCTTTATGAAACACCACATCAAACTCATACTCCTTTGTGATCCAGTCCCATAACTCTGCGTCCCTTATATCGCCCGTTATTACTTCTCCTTTGAAGCCAAGTAGGTTTTTAAAATGACCAGAAGAGAAGTCATCAAGTACATACACTTTTGAGCTTGGATACCTTTCTTGCAAACTCTTGGCTATGTTGGAACCTATAAAACCCGCTCCTCCTGTTATAAGTACTCTCATGGAGAAACCTCTGTAGTACTTACTTCTTTAAGGGACTTTATTAGGCTTTCTAACTTGGCTTTTTCTGTATTTAGCTCCTCCTCTAATGACCTTGCCTTTTGTACTTCTTCCTGTGGTGCTTTCTTTAGGAAGTTTTCGTTGCTCAGCTTCTTCTGAATGTTTTCAAGGGTTTTTAGGACTTCTTGATACCTTTTAGTGTAAGAAGCTAAGAGCTCATTAACCTTTATGCCCTCTTCCACAGGTATGAAAAACTCAAAGTCTTTATAAAAGCCCGCTACGGAGTTTGCAGGTTTTTGTTCTACCTTGATAAGATCCTCAAGTCTTGCCAAGCTGAGTATATGTTCTCTGAACTCTTCATACTCGTCAGCGTCTGCCTTGTAATAAAGCTTTATCTTCTTTGAAGGCTCTATCCTCAGATCACTCCTGAGAGACCTTATGGCGGATATGATGCCTTTTATTTTTTCCACTTTTTCTTCTGCCTCTGGAAAAACTTCCTGCGGGTTAAATGTGGGAAATTCTGTCAGAGATATATCCTCTTTGTAAGCTGTGGGTAGCTTAGAGTAGAGCTCTTGGGTTATGTAAGGCATAAAGGGATGCAAAAGTTTGAGAATTTTGTCAAACACACTAAGGAGTACCGTTTGTACAGTTATCCTTTCTGCCTTTATTTTTGCTTCTTGTAGCTGTTTTTCTTCCTCAGATAAGCCATCTTTGGGTTTTGCATAAAGTCTGAGCTTGGACATTTCCAAGTACCAATCACAAAACTCTCCCCAGACAAACTCGTAAAGGGTTTGGCTTGCTGTAGAAAACTCATACTCAGATAGAGCTAAGTTGACCTTTTGAATGACTCTGTTTAGTTTTGTGAGTATCCAAAGGTCTTCGCTCCTTGGAGGTGATGCGTAGGGCATGTTTTGAAGAAGATGGTCGTCTAGGTTCATTAGGATAAACCTTCCCGCATTCCATAGCTTGTTGGCAAAGTGCTTGTATCCCTCAAACCTCTTTTCAGATAGTTTTATATCTCTGCCTTGCACGGTAAGCACCGCAAGTGTGAATCTCAAGGCATCCGCACCGTAGCGTTCTATTATGTCCAATGGGTCTATTACATTGCCTTTAGTTTTTGACATTTTTTGCCCCTTTTCGTCTCTTACGAGTGCATGTATGTAGACATCTCTAAAGGGAACATCTTCCATAAAGTAAGTGCCCATCATTATCATGCGCGCAACCCAGAAGAAGATGATGTCAAAGCCTGTCACTAAGAGATCTGTAGGATAAAGGTTCTCAAGGTCCTTGGTCCTCTCTGGCCATCCGAAAACACCAAAAGGCCAAAGGGCAGAAGAAAACCATGTGTCTAAAACATCCTCTTCTTGCGATAAGTTTTCAGAACCGCAGTGCTTACACCTCAAAATAAACACGTACCTTTTAGATTTAGGGTCATACTTGTACCTGTTTCTTTTTTCTGTAAGCAATGCCATAGGATTTAGGTCTTGAGATAAAAAGAGTCTAAGAGAGTGAGCGTCCAGCTTTGTAGAGTGGTATTTGTGGAAAGCAAACTTTTTGTAAAAGTCAAGCACTGTCAGTTCAGGGTGAGCAAAGGAAGGTGAGTTTAGAACTTTCTCCACCTCTTCTGGGGTAAAAGCGTAGTTTATCTTACCGTCCGCTATAAGGTTAAAGATAATCTTGTCATAGACCCTATCAAAATCATCATCTGTGAATACATTCTCCTTACCACAGTCCCTACAGTACCATACGGGTATGCGATGCCCCCACCATATCTGCCTTGATATGCACCAATCTCTTAGGTTTTCCATCCACTGCAGGTATATCTTTTTCCAACCCTCTGGTATGAATCTTATCTTTCCTTCTTCAACAACCTTTATGGCTCTGTCCCTTATCTTTGGGTCTGAAACTTTAACAAACCACTGCTCCGAAACCATAGGTTCTATAGTGGTCTTACATCTGTAGCACTTACCTACAGCGTGCCTATGATGCTCTACCTTTTCCAAAAGCCCCATCTGGGAAAGCTTTTCCACTATTTTCTCCCTTGCGGTGTATCTGTCAAGACCACTGAAATCACCTGCATTTTCGTTCATACGAGCGTGCTGGTCCATGACCTTTACAAAAGGTAGATTATGCCTTTTACCTATTTCAAAGTCCTTTGGGTCGTGAGCTGGTGTGATTTTGACCGCTCCTGTGCCAAAGTCTGAGAGCACCGATTCATCCGCTATGATGGGTATCTCTGGTGCTACCTCTTGTCCTGACATGGACTTTCTTTTCCAATTTACTAAAGGGAGTCTCACTTTTTTACCTATAAGGCGTTTGTATCTCTCATCTGCAGGATGGACCGCTACCGCAGTGTCTCCCAACATGGTTTCTGGCCTTGTTGTTGCAACAGTTATGTATCCAGACCCATCTACTAAGGGATACTTTATGTAGTAAAGCTTTCCATCTTCTTCCTCGTGCTCCACCTCAAGGTCAGAAAGAGCGGTCAGGTCTCTTGGACACCAGTTTATTATGTACTCACCCCTATATATGAGCCCATCTTCGTAGAGCTTTCTAAAAGCGTATCTAACAGCCCTTGAAAAACCCTCATCAAGAGTAAATCTCTCCCTTTCCCAATCAACACTGACACCGAGCTTTTCAAGTTGTTCCTTTATAGAGTTTCTGGAAATGGGAACCCACTCCCAAACTTTTTTGATAAACTCCTCCCTACCAAGGTCTAACCTGTTTTTACCCTCATCTTGCAGTTTCTTATCCACCACATACTGAGTGGCAATACCTGCGTGATCAAAACCCGGCACCCACACTACGCTTTTTCCTAACATTCTCTGCCATCTGCATATGATGTCCTGGAGAGTGGCGTTCAGAGCATGACCCATATGAAGAGATCCTGTTACATTAGGAGGAGGTATAACTACAGAAAACTTGTTTTCCTTATTAGCTTCTGATACATGATAGAGGGCTTTTTCCACCCAACTTTTTGAATGCTTGTCTTCTACAGCTTTGTGGTTGTACTCACCTATGTCTTTCATAGGTTATTTATTATAAACTTGAGTAGTGCCTTTTGGGTGTATAGTCTATTTTCTGCTTGCGTAAATATGAAATCCGCAAACCTTTCAAAAACATCTTCTGTTATTTCCTCGCCTTTGTTAGCAGGCAGACAGTGCATCACCTTAACACTTTCTTTTGCGTGTGATAAGAGCTCCGCATTTACCTGATAAGGCATAAAAGCCTTTAGTTTTTCTTCGCTTCTTTCTTGGTTCATACTTACCCACACATCTGTGTAAACTACATGCGCATCTCTTACTGCTTCCACAGGGTTTGTCGTTATGTATATACTACCACCGGTGATCCTACAAAGGTCCTCACCTGCCTGATAGTAAAAACTGCTTGGCTCGTAGCCTTCTGGTACCGCAACAAAGAGGTTAAGACCAAAAAGACCGGCAGCCACAAGCCAAGTATTGCACACGTTGTTGCCATCACCTACGTAAGCTATCTTTATGTTCTTTAGATCTTCCTCAAAAGTCTCGTAAAGAGTAAATACATCGCTGAGCACCTGGCAGGGATGAGACATGTCTGTGAGCGCGTTTATCACAGGAATAGTGGAGTGTTTGGCAAACTCCTCAAGCTTTCTGTGAGAATCTGTCCTTATGACTATGCAGTCCAAGTATCTGGATAAAGTTCTTGCGGTGTCTTTTAGGTCTTCGCCCCTTGATATCTGAAGGTTCTGCTCCGCAAGGTATATGGCATTCCCACCCAATTGGTTTACAGCCACTTCAAAAGATACCCTTGTCCTTGTGGAGGGTTTTGTGAAAAACAAACCCACATTTCTTCCCAGAAGATACTTTTGAGCATCTTTACCTTTTTTTATGTCTTGCGTGTCTAAAAGTATGCGCCATCCCTCATCAGGAGTTATGTCCCAAAGGTCTATAAAGTTCCTTACCATTTAAAATATTATACCCTAGTTGCACAAAGTTTTATGATATTCATAAAAACTTCTTATTGAAATACCTTTTAAGTGTGATTAAATATTACATATTAGACAAATTTTAAAAAGGAGGTATAAAATATGCTGAGCAGGCGAAAGTTCCTAAAAGGTGGCCTTGTGGCTACCGCAGGTGGGCTTTTGGTGCCTAAGTATGTTTTGGCAGCAGTAGACCCTTCGCTACTGAGCACTGCAGTAAAGGAGCTTCCAGAAGGTGTTCTTGAAGAACAAGTGCTTGAGGCTCTTCCGGGCAAAAAACCCCTTATAAAGAAAACTTACAGGCCACCAAACTATGAAACACCCGTCAAGTATTTTAACGAGATATTCACTCCTAACGATGTGTTCTTTGTGAGGTATCACCTTGCTAACATACCTGAGGTAGATGCAAAAACTTGGAAACTCACTGTAGGAGGTGATGCGGTAGAAAGGCCTTTGGAACTCACCCTTGACGATCTTAAGACCAAGTTTGAACAAGTGGAGTTGGTAGCCCTTTGTCAGTGTTCAGGAAACAGAAGAGGACTCTTTAAGCCTCATGTTGCTGGTGTAGAATGGGGATACGGAGCTATGGGTAATGCCAAGTGGAAGGGAGTTAGACTGAAAGACATTTTGGAAAAGGCAGGATTGAAAGGTAATGCTCTTGAAGTGGTGGTTGACGGTGCGGACTCTGGAGTAGCTGCAGGAACTCCTGACTTTATCAAAAGCATACCCGTGTGGAAAGCTCTTGATGAGAATACTATAATAGCCTACGAGATGAACGGAGAGCCTCTTCCCCACTGGAATGGCTTCCCTGCAAGGTTAGTAGTCCCAGGTTGGACCGCCACCTACTGGATAAAGCACGTAGTTTCTATAAATGTTGTTTCCAAGCCTTTTGATGGCTTTTGGATGAAGAATGCATACAGAATACCCTTAGGGAAGTTCCCAATAAGAGACAGATTTATATCCCAAGAGACAGCTGTTAACACACCCATAACGGAGATAGTAGTAAACTCTCTCATAACCAACATAAACGACGGACAGATTTTCAGGCACGGTCAGGTGGTTGAAGTCAAAGGTATTGCATGGGATGGGGGATACGGTATAAACATGGTGGAGATTTCCACTGACGGTGGAAAGACATGGCAACAAGCAGAACTTGGAAAAGACTACGGGCGTTTCTCTTGGAGACAGTTTACTTACAGGTTTAGACCAACCAAAAAGGGTACATACACTATAATGGCAAAGGCAAGCAACAGGATAGGACAAACACAGACCTTTGAGCTCATATGGAACCCTGCAGGATATCATCACAATGTGGTTCAAAAGATAAACATCAAGGTAGTATAAGGAGGTGAAAAAATGAAAAGGTTATTTGTGTTTATGGGAGTTCTTTCAGCACTTTCCTTCGCAGGGGAGGAGAACGTAAAGCTAAAGAGTGGTGAAGGTAAGGCTTTAGTGGAAGCTAACTGCTCCGTTTGCCATAGCCTTGACTACATACAGATGAACTCTCCCTTTTTGGACAGAAAGGGATGGGAAATGGAAGTAAACAAGATGATAAAAGCCTTTGGCGCTCCGGTAAAACAGGAAGATGTACCCAAGATCGTGGAATACCTTACTAAGTACTACGGCAAGAAGGAGTAAAGAGTAAAATATCTTTATGAACTTTTATGACTTAGTCGTAGTAGGTGGAGGGCCAGCAGGCTCCTCCACCGCTTACTGCGCTTCCCAAAAAGGTCTCAAGGTCCTTGTTCTTGAAAAGAAAAAGGTGCCACGCTTTAAACTCTGCGCGGGGTGTATTTCCAAAAGAATTTCTTCTTACCTTCCTGCGGGTTGGGAAAAATTGGTGCTCAACAGGATAAGCTCAGGTGTGCTGGGATATGCAGGGAATGAAAGCCTTGAAATTCCAGCAGAAGAAGACATCGCTTACATCATAGATAGGTCTGAATTTGATGCTTTTCTTTTGGATAAGGCACAGGAGACAGGTGCGCATCTTTTACAGGAGTGTGAGTTTCTTCATCTGGAGAAAGAAGGTGAAAGGTATAGGATAAGCACCTCAAAAGGAGTATTTTATGCGGATTACTTAGTGGGGGCGGACGGATTTTACTCAAAGGTTGCCACCAGCTTGGGCTATAGAAAAAACAAGTTCTTTAAAGCCTTAGAGTTTTTTACTGATGGTGAGCTTTCCCATAAAGTTTTAATAGACATAGGTATAGTAAAAAGAGGGTACGCTTGGATATTCCCCAAGGGTAGTAAGATCAGCGTAGGGATAGCTTGCACAGGTAATTACGACCTTACTAAAGCTTTGAAAGATTACGCGGAAAAGAGAGGATTTAAAAACATAACAAAGGTGTATGGTTGGTACATACCCTATGCAGAAAGCAGTAGAGATGTATTTTATGGAAAGGAGCGCATTCTTTTAACTGGAGATGCAGGAAATCTTACAGATCCTTTATTAGGAGAAGGTATATACTATGCGGTTTGGAGCGGTAAAGTTGCGGTGGATGCCATAACCTCTTCTCCCTCCAACCCAGCGGAAAACTACAAAACACTATTGAAGGATTTAGTTTCAGAGCTTGTTTATGCAGGAAAGATAGCACGCCTTGGCTACAGATTTCAAAAGGTAGCTTACAGAATGGCTAAAAAAGGAGCACTTAAAACTTATTACAGACTACTTACAGGTGATGTTAGCTACAGAGAACTCTACAGAGGTGGCTTGCTGGACTTTTTTAAGGGGCTCATTTATAATTATTTGTGGAGGTAAAAATATGGACTTCTTCGGAAGGAATGTATCACCTCTCACAGAGGAGGAGTGGAATACTTTAGAAAGTGCAATAATAGATGTAGCTAAAAGATCTTTAGTGTGCAGAAGGTTTATGAGCGTTGTAGGACCATTGGGTGTAGGGCATCAGGTAATATCCTACGATGTGTTCTTAGGCGTGGAGCCAGGTAGCTGTGAGGTAAGACCAGGAGAGGAAAGCGAAGTATGTCAGCCTGTCAGAACTGGCACAAGAAAACACATAGTGCTTCCTACCATATACAAACCTTTTAACATAAGCTGGCGCGACCTTGAGTATTGGAGACAGTTTAACCTTCCTATAGATACATCTTCAGCGTCGGCTGCAGCCTTTGCCACTGCGGTAGCAGAAGACACTCTTATCCTTCACGGAAACAAAAAGCTCGGTATAGAAGGACTTTTAACAGTGGAAGGCAGACAAACCATGTCCATGAGTGATTGGGAAGTGGTGGGTAATGCCTTTAACGATGTGTCCTTGGGCATAGCTAAGCTTTCTGAAATGGGATTTTTTGGACCTTACTACATGATCTTAAATCCTAAGCAGTACTTTCAACTCAACAGGGTTTACCACAACACGGGACTTTTGGAGCTTGAACAGATTAAAAAGGTGGTATCGGACATCTTCTACACACCCATAGTGCCAGAAGGAAAGGCTATCCTTGTTTCTGCCGGTCCTCAAAACATGGACATAGTGATAGGACTGGATATAAGCCTAGTTTATGTGGAAAGTAGCAATATGGTGCACCAATTCAGGGTTATGGAAGTGCTGGTTCCAAGGATAAAGCGTCCCGGTGCAGTGTTAGTTATTGGGAAGTAAGAGCCTTCCACAGAAGGTCAGCAACTTCCTTCTTTATGCTTTCCTTTCTTTCAATGACACCTGCCTGAGTAAGCAAAAAGACTCTCTCAAGAGTGCCTACAAACATTGCAAGCGCAAGCTCAGGCCTAACCTTTATAATTCCCTTTCCTTCTTCTAAGAGTTTCATTATGGCATCTTTTGGTAGTTTCACAAACTCCTTTACTTCTTCAGCCCTAAGGTAATGAAAGAGGTCAAGGTATTTGAAAGCCTCAGGATTCTCAAAGCAAAAGTTAAGGAATTCCTCAACCATCCTATAAAACTTATCCTTGTAAGTTTTTTCCTCAAAAGCAGACATGAGCCTGTTGTAAAACTCTTCCGAATACATGCCGAAAAGTCCTTTAACTATCTCGTCCTTGCTCACAAAATGTCTGTATATGGCTCCTTCCGTTATACCTACATCCTTAGCTATATCCTTTATGGTGGTCTCCCTTATACCCTTCTCGGAAAAGAGCTTAAGCGCAGATTCCAGAATTCTCTTTTTTGTATCCTTCCTCTTTACCCTCATGCTTTTATTATAATACAAGAAGTAATTGCTCACTTTTGTAAAAAACGCTCTCTAAAACCTCGTATCTATGATGCGGGTTTGCAGCGAGTCTGCTTAAGTAGTTTAAAATAGAGGTATGAGATGTTTAACAATATCTTTAAACAATATTCCTGAAGAATACAAAATTGTTTTAGGCTATCTTACTTATCACTCTGGAAAGCTTTACAATCAAGCTCTATACCTAATTGATGGCAAAGGACTAAAGAGTTTGCAGAGCTTCAGAGAAGATTAGACGGGGCTAAGAAGATATATATAGGTGATGCCGTGAAGAATGAAAACAAAGTAGACCAAGTATGGAGCTTAAGGAGTGTTTAGAATACAAAGCTCAGGGAGTTGGGATAAAGGTAGAATATATCTCAGAGTTTTACACTTCAGGTGTGGACAGTTCAGTATATGGGACTGTTTGCAAAGAAGCTTACACACCTGAAGCAAGAGTAAAAGTAAAGAGAGGACTTTACAGGACAAAGCTTTTAGGCTTTTTAAACGCAGACATTAACGTATGCAGGAACTTTCTCAAAAAGCTTGGAAAGTTTGACCTAATAAGTGGAGTAGGAAAGCCTATAAAATTGAGGATTTTTCACAAGCTAAAAAGTGGCTCCGCTATTCCACTATATAGTGGGATAGGTAGGAGTAGAGACAGTGTGAACCTGCCTTGGGAAAAATCAAAAAATTGAAAAATTGAAGATAATGGGAGATTGTATAATAGACAAGGAAGGAAGTAAGGCATGATAGGGATAGACATAGGGTTTGGTTTTACGAAGGTAGCAAAAGATAGGGCAGAAGTAGGGAAGTTTCCCACTTGGATTGCTTATTATGACAGTAGTATGGAGAGTGTAGAACCTATTGAGTTTGAGGGCAGCAGGTCTTATGTGGTAGGGGAGTATGCTAGTTATAGCAAGCAGAGGATAGATCTTGCGGATGTTAATTTGCTTATTACCTTCATGCCTTTGATAGTGGAGTATGCCAAGAGAGGGTATAGTTTTGATGGTGAGGTGGTAAGTGGATTATCTCCCAAGCATTACGCCTTATACAAGGAGAATGCCAAGTTTAGGGAGAGGCTTTCCTTTTTGAAGAGGGTGGTTCTTGTTATAGACAGATGGACTTATGCTTGTTCTGAGGCTAAGAGAAGGTTTAAGACCGGAGCTAAACCTAAAGGAGTTTTTGCATGCGCTTCTTGGGGCACTTATGCAAAGACAGGGAATAGTTTTGAGTGAGAAAGCCATGAAAGGTTTTAAGAGGTTTTACGAGAATGAGGAGGACTTAGAACAGGCTCTTGATAAATTTGGTTGCATCTTAGCAGAGCTTCCTGCACCTGAAAAGATAGACCCTCTTGATGAGATAGCAATTGATCTCATCACCAAAAATTACCAAAAGTTAAACATAGTCTTTCCTGTGCCTATAGATAGAGAGCTCCTTGATGAATACAAAGAGCTTGTATCCGAAGAAGAAGCAATAGCTCTATCTTGGGAACTAAAAAGCACAGTAGAGAAAGTCATCAAAAGAGCCATAAGCAAGGCGAAAAAAAAGAAGCTAAGGGCTAAGTTAAGGGCAGGATCATGGGTTTGTTTCTTATAGGTTATGAAAAGTTGAAAATAGAGGAGTTTGTAAAGCTCCTGAAAGAAGCAGGAGTAGATTTGCTCGTAGATGTAAGGCAAAACCCTTGGAGCAGGCGACCTGAATTTAGAAGCTCAAGCTTAAGTAAAGCTTTGAAAACACACGGGATAGACTACATGCACATTCCAGAGTTGGGAAGTCCAAAAGAGATAAGAAAGAAAGACACAGCTACCATGCTACAGCTATACAGAGATCACTTGAGAAATCAAAACACAGCTTTAGAAACTCTCAAGAGCTTGCTATCCACAAGGCGTGTTGCTCTTATGTGCTACGAAAGAGATCCACTCACATGTCATAGGATAGTGATAGCTCGGGAACTGCTTTTAAGAGGAGTAATAGAGGAGTTTGAGGACCTCAGAGCTAAAAATCTTGACTTAATGTAGTCCAGTAGCTATTTTAAAAGAAGACAGCCTCCTTTCCCACCTGCAAGGCAGGGTTAGGGGAGCTTAGCGCTCCCTCCCCTTGAACCTCGCTAAAAAGGAATTACTGGCTTCTTTAGGGATTATGTATTCCTCACTACGAAGAACTATCCTTGCCTGAATGCTTCTGTCTCTTGTGGCACTAAGAGTATCAAGGCTTAGATATTTACTGAGGTTAAAGTTAGGAAGGTCTTGCCCAAGCCGTTAGGAGACATGTTTTTGCCATAGTATTTCTTGCTAAGTAGTTTCTCTAAAAGGTGGCACTTAAAGCTAAAATGAAAACATGCGGATTTTAGGAAATTTCACAAATATCCTTAAATAGTTCTTTTCCGTCTACCCAATAGCTCCTATACTTCTTGCCCACTTGCTCTGGATTACCAAAAAGCTTAAGCCTGACTTCCACCTTATAAGTTCCGTAGTTAAACACTTTAGGCACTCCGTTGTCCGTGAATACTCTCTCGTAGCCATCTACCTTTAGCTCATAATCCGTGTAAGCATTGCCCTTTGGGTCTACAATGTAAGGAATATATATTCCCTTATCTTTAATCTCATCAAGCTTGCTAAAAAACCAGTATTCACATTTTTGAGAAAGGCATTCCTTTCTGTCATCTAAGGCATTCAAGAAATTTACCTCGCTATCTTGCCATCAAACCTAATCTCTATAGGAGATGTCATGCTATCTATCTTTATGTCCTTGGTGGAGAGCAACTCACGAAGCACACTGCTTTCTTCATGAGTAAGAGAGCTTTGACTTACCATCTTTGTCTAACACCCTTGTCTCTTTTGGGTATTCCTCTACCAGAAAACCCTTCTCGTCTGTGTAGGAAACCTTCTCAAGCCTTCTTGGACTAAAGCCCATCTCCTTCAAAACGCTAAGCCAAAGTTCTTCAAAACCTGTTCTAATCATCATGCCTCCTCCTTGCTTATCATAAGAACTCATCTATGCTTTTGTTTCCTTTAAAGGTAAGAGACCACTCTCTACTACTATAGAAGACCTGTATGATCTTGCAGAGAAAGGCTTTCTTGAGTTTTGGAGAAAAAGGAAAAGTAAAATAACAATCATGCGGTTGACCCCTAAGCAAGATGTTATGAGTGTAAGGTTTTTTAATGCAAACCTTACTGCAGAAGCACGAGCGTTTTTACTTGTGATGTATAGAATAGTAAAGAGTAAGCAAGAAGGTATATACTTTTATAAAATCTACAATCAAGTCTTCTCAAATACACATCGCCGTCCAAAAACTCTCATAAGGGAACTTGAGAGAAACGCTTTTGTTGTGGGAAGGTATAGAGGAGGCGCTTATATTTATGAGTTTAAGTTTATTTACAAGTTTCCTTTTAACTACAAAGATGTACCCACACCGGAGGAGCTTAAGCTTGAAGATAGTCCAAGTTTATACGGAACATATACAAGTATGTTTTTAGTGGCTAATGCAGATAGAACTACGCTTTATCCTGTGAACATACCCAATAGGCATAGATTGATTAAAGAACTTATACAAAGGGGGTATTTGGAAAGATTGGGTCGGCAGGTCTATTTACTTAAAGTAGTGCCAGAGGAATACAAAGGGCTTTTTATGAGATAAAAACTATTTATCTTAAAGTCAGAGGCTCTGACAAAGCTCCATAAATACGAGCGTAGGCTAAGGTTTGAGCCTTTCCTTTGGCTCATGCAAAAGGAAAAGGGAGTGGATATCCCAGAAGAGAACTTTAGGTTTGCACTTGCAGTAGCTACCTATGTTTTAGAAAATGCTTTTCACTTCACTGAAGAAGACAAAGAGTTTTACGAGTTTTTAAGGCAGGTGGTAGAAAAGCATGGCAGAGAAGACTATTGGCAATGGATAGAAAAATCTCCACTTCCTTTTCCTGATTACCTTAAGGCAAACTACGATTTTAGGAATTGCTCGTGAAAAGCTTAGAGAAGGCTCTTCCTGAGAGGATATCCTCTGCGGGTGGTGTGATGTTTAAAAGAAACTTGACTAACTCTCTTTTCTTGAACTTTTCCCTTGGTCTTGTGCGTTTGAATTTTAGAGGATAACCTTTTTGTAATCTTTCCAGTTTAGCTTGTGTGTATGCAGGTTTTATCTCTTTGAGGCTCAGGACTATCTTTTGGCTCATCTCCTACCTCTTAAAATATATATTTAACTCTATGCCTGCGCTACCTTTTAGAGTAGCAAACCAAGAAGAACTAAGAAAATACAAAGAAGAGATTGTGCCATTCCAAAACATGCTGTTTTCTGCTCTTGCTCCCTTAGAAGATAACATTTATCTCACAGGCGGGACTGCCCTTGCAAGGTTTTACTACGAGCATAGAATTTCAGAAGACCTTGATTTTTTCACTACTCATGCCACTCTAAAAGACATTCTTCCTTCTGTGCTTTCTATTCTTGAAAAGGAAGGCTTTAATGTTGAAGTAGAACATGTCTCTGTGTCCTTTGCAAGGTTATTCGTGAATGGCTACAAACTGGAACTTATTGTTGAACCAAATCACTACGGAGAGCTTATCAAAACAGATTATGGCATATATGTAAATAACCTTGAAGACATAGGAGCAAACAAGATAAGTGCATGGGAAGACAGAGCGGAGTGGAAAGACCTTATAGACCTTTACTACATTACCAAGGACATTCCCTTAACAAAGTTATTTGAAATAGCAGACATGAAAAGAGTTCCTGTAGCCTATGAGATGTTTCTTGGCGTAAATGTTCATGGAATTAGAGGTTCTGCCTTGCTTATTAAGGAAGTTTCCGAAAAAGAGATACTGAATTTTGTAGAGGATCTCAAAACCGCAGTAGAAGACAACCTCAAAAAAAAAGAGGAGGAAATACTCCAGAACCTTGATGAGTGGATAAAAAGACTCTTGTGGGACTTCCCGCCAGAACAAAGGAAGATAGATGAAAACTCTATAAGGGTGCTTTTAAGAAGAGTAGAGAAAGCCTCACTGCCACTAAGAAGAGTCATCTTGAGTGTGCTTTAACTCCCTTTAAAACAAAAATGATCAAAAGGAGTTAAAGCCTTTTTTCAGGACCTTGGTTCCTTTCTATAAGTTTTTCAGAAAGAATTTGTCTGAAGTGTTTGTATATTAACTTAAAGTTGAAAAGTGCTGTATCTTTGATAGATGTGCTTATGGCATTCTCAAAATATTTATCCAACTCTTCCATGGATAAATTGTTTGCCAAAGCTACGCTCAAACAGTCCTCTATGTCCTGCTCTGTGCCTCTTCTTAACTTCATTATGATAAAGTCGTAAGGATTAAGCACGCTAATCTTAAGCTTTTCATCTTGGTAGATTGTTATGGTTCTATCCCTATAGCCCTCAGGTAAGGAGATTACGCTCCATCTACTAACATTTTCAGAAAGGTCGCTTTCAAAACCTCTCTTTTTCAACTCAAGGTAAATCTCCTCTAAGTCTCCTTTCACAACCTCTGCATCTATGTCCATGGTAGTCCTTAGCTCAACTCCGTAGTAAGGTAAAGCTTGCGCTCCTACTATGATAACTTCTATTGGTTTTCCAGTTTGCTCTGCTATCTCCTTGAAAAGACTGATAATGTCCATCAATTGATCGCCCTTAAAACTTCAAAAAATCTTCTCAAATCCCTGTCTGAGATCTTTTCCTTAACTAAAGGCAGGGGAGTTTTTCTCTTTACAAGATACCTGAAGTTTGAGTAAATAACGCAAGCTTTGTGGTAATAGTCCTTAATCTGGTCCATAAACTCCTCCCACTTTACCTCGTCGTTAAAAACTATCTCGTAAGGCAGTAGGTTGCGTCCTGCTCTGCTCTGCAAGAGTTCTTCTATACTTGCCCTATCCTTTCCATAAAGTTTTTTCAACTTTAGCTTTACTTCCACATCCAGAAAAATAGCACCTGAGACTTTCTATGTCAAGCACTAAAGAATATAAGGAGGATAGCAAAATGGAGTGTGCTCTTAACTCCCTTCACGGCAAAATTAACCAAAGGGAGTTAAAAACTTGGAATTAAAATTTTCTTATGAATAGGAAGGAAGTAGAAGCTAAACTAAAAGCGATAACAGAAGAGATCAACGAAGAACTCAGAAAACGCAACTTGGATCTGAAAATCTTTCTTATATTAGTAGGTAGTGCTTCTTTGATAGTCAAGTATCACTTAAAGAGAGGAACGAAGGATATAGATGTAATACTAAGACCTTATTTAGGAGGAATAGGGGATTTGCTTACAAGAAGAGGCTTTCAAGTAGTATCTGAAGCATTAGTTAATCTTCATCCCGATTACGAAGATAGATTAGAGTTAGTCTTAGCAGAAGGACAAGTTTTTGTTTTGACTTTATCTCCTTATGATTTAGCAATTTCTAAGATAAGTAGAGGGTTTGATAAAGATATAAATGATGTTCTTGAGTCAGATTTGATAAAACAGATAGACTTTAACAAGTTAAAGGAACTTTACTTTGAGGCAATGTCCTACTGGATAGGAAACGAAAAAAGATATAGATTTTCATGGGAGGTGTTTGAAGATGCTTACCTCAGAAAGTTTGGACAAACTTTTGATGAAGGCAGAGGCTTTGACAAATCTCCATGAACACGAGCGTAAGCTAAGGTTTGAACCTTTCCTTTGGCTCATGCAAAAGGAAAAAGGAATAGAGGTTCCAGAAGAGAACTTTAGGTTTGCACTTGCGGTAGCTACATATGTTTTGGAAAATGCTTTTCACTTCACTGAAGAGGACATGGAGTTTTACGAATTTTTAAGGCATGTGGTAGAAAAACACGGCAGAGAAGACTACTGGCAATGGATAGAAAAATCTCCACTTCCCTTGCCAGATTACCTTAAGGCAAACTACGATTTTAGAGATGAAAACAGTTATGTCCTTAACCTTAACGCCTCTAATCCTTAAAAAGCTTAGAAAAAGCTCTACCTGAGAGAATATCCTCTGCGGGTGGTGTGATGTTCAAAAGAAACTTGATTAACTCTCTTTCCTTGAACTTTTCCCTTGGTCTTGTGCGTTTGAACTTTAAAGGATAACCTTTTTGTAATCTTTCCAATTTGGCTTGTGTGTATGCAGGTTTTATCTCCTTAAGGCTCAGGACTATCTTTTGGCTCATCTCCTATCTCTCCTTTCAAAAATTCTACCTTATCCAAAGGCACCTGCTCCTCTTTTAGTCTTTGAATTAAATAACTTAAATCTATATGCTCTTTATACTTTTCATACAAGTAGGTCGCTATTTCACAGTCCCCCTGACTTTTCCAAAACACGCATGCATTAAGTCTATCTACGATTAAATCCTCTACACCTATAACTACTATGCTTTCTGAAAGTTCAGGAATTTCAATTGTTCTTATCTTCTCATAACTACCAGCAAGGATAGTATCTGGTATATCCACGAAAAGTCCAAGCTCTTCCGAAACCATAATCCTACCTTCAGACCTGAAAAGGCCTGTGGATAGAAGAATACTTTTTATCTCCTCAGGCTTAGGAAATACCAAGTCTATATCCCCAGAAACGTAATAACCAAAAGTATAGAGTTCTACTGCACTACCACCTACTAAAATAGGAAACTTTTTTATTCCTTTCTCTTTTAGCTTTCTGTTGAGCCAAGCCATAAATAAGAGTATTTTCTTTAGTTCATTTTCTTCATATTTTATCTTTTCAAGAATTTCCTCTGTCATTGGGTTTAATATAGTTCTTTTCTATATCCGTCCCATGTGAAAGAAAGCTACTGAGAGAGATTTTATTAAGGGATACGCCTTTCAGAGCTTTTGAAGGCTATGTTAAGAAATCACCTTTATATCAATGTTCTAAGATTTTTCAAACAGCCTCTTTTCCACTTGACACACACATGAGTTTTGTGTATATTATTAACATAGCCATATGGCTGTAGAACTTGACAACTGAATATGTTTTGCGATCCTTTGGGATTTATTAAGTACCTATAAGGAGTTGAAACTAAACCACTGAAAAGTTGGGATCAGTCATTCTACTAAATTTATTAAGTACCTATAAGGAGTTGAAACAACCAGAGGTCTCCTTTGATGTTGTACTTTGTAGCAATTTATTAAGTACCTATAAGGAGTTGAAACGAGGAAGAGTATGACAAGTTTTTAAGGTCCGCAAGGATTTATTAAGTACCTATAAGGAGTTGAAACTGAAGAAGGAAGGAAAAGATGGAAGTATCTTGGTCCTATTTATTAAGTACCTATAAGGAGTTGAAACACCGTTGCATTTGTCCCTTGTCTAAGCTTCTCATAATGTTTATTAAGTACTTATAAGGAGTTGAAACCACATATAGAAAATTCCTTGAAGCGTTTGAAAAAAGCCGTTTATTAAGTACCTATAAGGAGTTGAAACGCTTTCTCGTTCCAAAAAGTGAGATACCCCCTCTTTTTGTTTATTAAGTACCTATAAGGAGTTGAAACCCTCATCTTTCTGTAGTCCTGCCCTGAATTCTCTCAGTTTATTAAGTGCCTATAAGGAGTTGAAACACCCACTCCTTCATGCCTACCCAGTAGAGAGGACTGAGTTTATTAAGTACCTATAAGGAGTTGAAATTGCGTTATTATGTATGATGCCTTAGAGTGTTTAAACTTACTAAAAGCCTCGTATCTGTATTGCCATGCCAGAAGAGATAAAGAAAGTTCCCTTGAGGTAGACA
Source organism: Hydrogenobacter hydrogenophilus (assembly GCF_900215655.1). NCBI lineage: Bacteria > Pseudomonadati > Aquificota > Aquificia > Aquificales > Aquificaceae > Hydrogenobacter > Hydrogenobacter hydrogenophilus. Next base: position 60,413 of record NZ_OBEN01000008.1, read on the forward strand.
TTGAGATAAGAAGAAAGAGACAAGTTTGTAAAAACTGAATAGCCATAAGTAAAGCACAAACTTACCTACTTCCAAGGTATGTTAACTAACATCTTTCATACTTCTTATTGTATTGGTTAAAACTCAAAAAGTCTAAGAACCTCTTCCAGTTTTCTGGCTACCTCTTCCTTTAAGTGTTCTATCTTAGTAAGCTCTTCAAGAATAGGGGATACATCATGTAAGGCTTTTGTGTTTATTCGTTCCACTCTTCCTAAGCACTTCCACTTGGTTTTTCCTTGTTCCCTCCACCATGTATAGACATAGCTATAGCCTTTTATATGCTTTATCGTGTAGCCTTTACGATGGAGTATTCGGTTTAGCTTTCTTTCTCTTTTCTCTAACTCCTTCAGAGCGGAGTTCAACAAAGAAATAAGGTAAGCTAAATAATCCGTGGACATAACTTACATTATACGTAGCTTTGGTCAGTTTTTAACCAAGATCATACAAAAAAGCTTTATAGTTAGTTAACTAACCTCTTCCAATTTGGAAACCCCAAACTGGAAAAATTTTTGTATAATGAGACTATGAGTTATCAACCGTTCTTAGATAGCTATCTTCAGAGTCTTGTCAGGAACGAAAAAACCATAAGGACTAAAAAGTTTTTAATGAAACATCTTGAAACCTTTGGCTGGCGGAGTATATGGGATTTTCAGACAGTAAAAGAGTTCTACGAATACTTGGAGAGCAAAGGACTAAAACCTTCTACAATCAAAGAAACCATAAGGGAAGTAAAGGCTTTTCTTAGGTTCCTAAAGGATAGCGGAGTGCAGGTGATGTTAGATGAGAGGGCGTTTAAAAAGCTCTGGGACTATAAAAAGCTAAAGGCTAAAAAGAGAAAAGAGATCTTTTCTGACCAAGAGCTTGACAGGTTTTTTGCTTACTGCGATAAAAAGCCTCCCATATACAAAGTCTTTTTTCTGCTTTTGCTTCATTCTGGGCTAAGAGTAAATGAAGCTTTGTCGCTGTTGCCAGAAGACCTAAAAGTCAAAAAGCTTGGAGACAAAGAGGTTCTATTTCTAAGTGTGAGAGAGGGTAAGTTTTCAAAGCAGAGGGAGGTACCTATGGTAATGCTTTCTGAAGATGAGAAGAATTTCTTCAAAAGGTTCTTTTTAGGCAGGAAAGGTAAGCCTCTTTGGAGCTATTTGCTAAAATATCCCAAAAGCGTAAAAGAGAAAATCTTAAACTACTGGGCGGTGGTAAAGTTCTGTCAGATGGCAGAAAAAGAACTTGGTTTTAGCGTGTATCCTCACAAGTTTAGATATACGTGGATTTCAAAGATGCTTGCCATGGGCTTTTCTCCACACGCAGTAGCTCAATGGGCAGGGCATGAAAAAGTTCAGACCACCTTAGAAACCTATGCGGTAGTCCTAACGGAACAAGAAATTCTGAAGTTATGGAACCTATAGAAGTTCTTCTTAAGAAGGTAGAGCGTGGAGAAATAGACCCTTATGATGTGGATCTAAAGGCTTTAATAGAGGACTTCAGGCAAAGGCTTGGAGAGGTATCTCTTCCATATGTGGGCCTGTTTTTGGAGGCGGTAGTTAGATTACTTAAGCTTGAACTTGAATACTTCTTTCCAAGCGTAGAGATCAAAAGTCGTGAAAGGAAAATCACGCTCAAAGAGGTAAAAGAAGCTTTAGAAGACCTACACTTAGAAGATCTCTTACCTGTCTATCAAGTTTCAGTAGGAAGACCTAAAGGAAGCATAGGAACGCCAAGAAGCATAACTACAGAGAAGGAAAGCTTAGATCCCCCATTACACAAAACCTTTTCACCAAAAGAGTACATAAGAAGACTTAAAGAGTACGGCTTAGAAGATTGGCAGGATGTGGAGCGCTTTTTACTTAGCCTAACAGATAGAGTAGAAAGGGTGAGGTTCCTTATGGCATGGTTAATCTACCAACAAGATTGACTAATTGGCTTTTTGACTAATTGACTGTTTGACTAAAAGACTTTTTGACCACTTATAAACTACAAGCAAAGCGTTGTGACGCTTAAACTTGTTTAGAATAGGGACTTTTTGACTATTTAGCATATTGACCATTTGACTTTTTAGCTTGCAGACATTTTGACTTTTTGCTATAATAGGTTTACAGGAGGTAATTATGATAGGTATAGATGTGGGGTTTGGTTGGACTAAGGTAGCAAAGGACGGAGTGGAAGTAGGTAAGTTTCCTACTTGGATCGCTTACTATGAGAGCGGTATGGAAAGCGTAGAGCCCGTAGAATTTGAAGGGAGAGCCTACGTGGTAGGGGAGGATGCACGCTATAGTAGGAGAAGGATAGAACTGGCAGATGCAGAACTTCTTTTTAGGTTCTTTCCCGTCATAGTAGAATATGCAAAGCGCAGGTTTCAGCTCAACGATGATGTAGTAAGCGGACTTGCTCCTAAGCATTATGCTCTATACAAGGAAAGTCCCAAGCTTAAAGACCGACTATCCTTCTTAAAAGCGGTCTTAGTGCAAGGTGTAGGTGTCCTTCTTGACATAGCGGAGGATGTGAGAGATGGAGAAGTGGTATTTGTTATAGATATTGGCTTCAACACGATAGACTATGTACTTGCCAAAAGAGAAGGGACTACTTGGAGACGCTATGCTATAGGTTCTATAGAAGGATTGGGGGTTCTTCGTGCTATTGAGATTTTCAAAGAGAAACTACCAAGCTCTCTTTCTATCCTTCAGGGATTTTCTCAATCAAGACTAATAGAGGCTTTTGAAAAAGGTTATGCTACCATAGAAAGCGAAAGAGTAGAGTTGAAACCTTACATAGACCTTGCTTGTGAGGAGTATGTGGACATTCTTTTAAGTAGGCTCAAATCAGAACTTTCAGGTAGAGTAGAGGAGAGAGATAAGCTTGTATTAGCAGGTGGTGGAGCTAACCTGATAGAAGCCAGTCTGTTTGGAAAAGATGCCCTTATTCCTAATAAACCTGAATACTCCAATGCAAGAGGCTATTCAAGGTTTGAACCATGAAGGTACTTCTCAGGCACTTAATAGATCTACAAGAGCCTGCTCTTGAAAGGTTTTCAGTCTTGACTCCTCGCATGAAAGGAAAACTATTAGAGTTCTTACTGCAGGACTTTTTAGGTAGCATCAGTGAAGAAGAGTGGAAGGAACTATATAAATGTGTCATAGCAAGAGACTACAAAGGTTTTACAGAGAAGGTAGAGGAAATCTGGGAAAAGAGGGCAGTTAAAAGAGAATACCAAGATAAAAAGCGGATTAACCAAGAAGAGAGAAGTAATCAAAGTAGCGGTGGATTAAGGAGCTTGGAAAGTATTAAGGAGTTTTTGGAGTAAAATGTTGAAAACCCTTCTTTTGACTATGCTCAAGAGGTTCAACTCCTTATAGGTACTTAATAAACTACAACCATTTTCTCCATTCCTGAGCAGGAAGAACGAGTTTCAACTCCTTATAGGTACTTAATAAACTGGAAAGGTGTCCTCAACGGTTTCTCTTGTGGGAAGCAGTTTCAACTCCTTATAGGTACTTAATAAACCATACACGCTCAATGTCTTTCACAGTGGTGTGGTAGCGTTTCAACTCCTTATAGGTACTTAATAAACTTTCACTCTGGAAAAACTATCATGCGTGGGCTACTGAGTTTCAACTCCTTATAGGTACTTAATAAACCCGGTTCCAGAAAGCATGCAGATTATAGGAATATCCGCGTTTCAACTCCTTATAGGCACTTAATAAACAGCATCTATCCTTTTCTGACCACAGATCCAAGTCAGTGTTTCAACTCCTTATAGGCACTTAATAAACCCCAAAGGATCGCAAAACATATTCAGTTGTCAAGTTCTACAGCCATATGGCTATGCTAATAATATACACAAAACTCATGTGTGTGTCAAGTGAAAAAAATTTCCTGTCGACCTCCAATCTCACAAAAAACCCCGGAGATGGACAGATGCTTGTCATTCTTCGTTTAGATGCGATTTTTTAAAAAAATTCGGCATAAAAAGATAAATTAAAGATTGCCAAAAGTGAGGATCGACAGAACGCTTGAAAAACAAAGGTTTGTTAAATTATAAAATCTTCATGAGAAGGTTTTTCTATGCCTAACGCTTCTCTTTCGTAATACTGCTTTGTCCTAAACTTGTATATCAATACAGAATCGTAATTATCATCTATAATTTTCTTAAGTTCATCTTTCAAAATTCTTAATTTTGCTTCTGTTATTTCTCCCTCAAAAACAGAGTTTTGCACCCATGTAAGATAGTTCCATTTATAGGAAAATCTTCATAGAATTTCATAAAACACCTACCCTTTAGCAATAAAACCCGTTTCTTTATCGTAATATTGCCCTATCTTGTCCTTACTGACAAAGTATATTTTAAGGTCTTTATCCTCATAAAGTTTGTTATCTCTTACATCTACAGAAATAACATAGTTATAAAAGCTACTTTTTATTTTTTCAAACTCCTCTTTTGCCTCAAAAACATCTATATTCTTTTTCCTAAGATTTGCTATTATTTCCTTAGCTTTCTTCCAAACTTCAGTGGCTTTTTCGTCAAACTCCACAAAAACATCGCTTTTGTATTTCTCTTCCTCTATAAGCCTAAAATCTCTTATAGAATTCCTGTTAGACCTGTTAGAAGAAAATCTAAAACTTTTTACCGCTTCAAGTATCTCGTTAGATTTATCTTTGCTTATTTTCCTCCAAACTTCACGAAAGTAGTCTTCTACAAGTAATATGAATTCCTTTTCAGAAAGATGACTTTTGCCATATAACATCTGTCTGGTAGTATTCAATAAAACAGAATCATAAATATAATGGGCAAAGTCTCGTGATTTTTTATCTACCAACCTTACAATGTGAAATTCTCCTGCTTGTTTTTCCATATTTCTGTTGCACCTTCCTGCAGATTGATTAAGGGCATCTAAAGGTGCAAAATCTCTATAAACCACATCAAAATCAATATCCACACCAGCTTCAACAAGTTGAGTACTTACAACAATTCTGTATTTACCCTCTTTTATTTCTTTTAATCTTTTTTCTCTCTCACAAGGAAGAACATAGGTTGATAGATAACACACATCTTCTTTAACTTTCTTTTTGAGAAGTTTGTATAGCTCTCTTGAAGAAGATATAGTGTTCATTATGAAAAGGTATGTTTTTTCTTTATTCAATTCTAAGGAACTTAAAAACTCTTCAATGGTTTTCTCCTTCAAATCAATATAAACATTTATCCTGTTTAGTTTATCAATAAAATCGTATCTGTTAGCTATTTCAATGGCACTATCCACCAGATACGGTTGAGTTGCGGTCATAAAAATGAAATAAGTTCCAAGAGTTTGGGAAGTTTCCTTTATAAACTCTCTAAGCAAGTGCCAATATTTGGAGGGAAGTGCTTGAACTTCATCTATTAAAATTATAGAATTTGCAAGCTTGTTAAATCTTCTTGAAAAAGAGTTGCTTGAAGATATGAGTGTATGAAAAAGCTGTATAAAAGTAGTTATGATGATCTCAGAATTCCAACCTTCCGTTAAAACTCTTGAGACACCAAACTCAAACTCATCAAACGTTATATCCGAAAGATGATGATGTTTAAGAAATAAACTACCACTTTCCTGCACATTTAAAATCTCTTTTAGTATGTTAGCATTTTGGTCAATGATACTAACAAAAGGAAGGGAATATATAATTCTTGGTGTTATGCCTTTCTTATTTCTAATTTCTTGTCTCAACTTTAGCGCAAAAGCAAAGCCTGTAATGGTTTTTCCCATACCAGTAGGTAAGGTCAATGAGTAAATTTTTGAGTTAATGTCTATATCCCTGCTCATAACATATTGGAAGGCAGATTCTCTGAGTTTATCTATTTCTCTTTGAGATGAAAACTTTCTCTTTTTATAATCAAAAATCACGAATAAGGGTATGTCTTCAACTCTTTTTGGTATAAAAGGCTTAGCTCCAGCTTCTGTTTTATCAGAGTCAAGGATGAGAGAGTAAAGATACTGAAATCTTATAAAATCCTTAATTTCAAACTGATTTTTTCTTATATAACTTCTGAGTGCTCTAAACTCTTCAGTATATTCTGGAATCTTTTTTTGAAATTCCTCTTTTTTTAGCCTGATTTTCTCTTTTAAATCGTCAGGTAAGTTCAGATTGTTTATAAAGATATTCGTTTTTTCTTCATCTATGCTTTTGAGTTGTTTTAATAACATTTCTTTATTTTCGTCATCTAATAGAAACTCCTCTATAAAACTATCTGGAGATGTGTGATGTCTTTTGCAAGATATAAATGAAAAAATAAGGTAATTTCTATCTTCCAAGATTTTTTTCATACAGTGGAAAGTATAAACTGCAGAAATAAAAGCGTGTTCAGTCTCTTTAGTTTTTTTTCTTTTTCCAGTTATGTATTCCTGAAAGTAGCTAGTGCATTTTCCGAAGTCATGTAGTGCCGTAGAAACTTTTGCAGAAATTATGAAGTTTTCATCAAAAAGATTCTTATCCATATAAAAGTCTAAAAGTTCAAGACATCTGTTTATGTGATCCTCTATGAATACATTTGGGTGGGAGTAAATTCCTGACTTCTCCATAGGTGTATTACCTCCCCGTTCTCAAGCTTCAAAAGATTCTTAAACTTTCCGTATATAGCGCCACCTTCCATATTAAATATGACATCTTCATATTTCCTTACAGTTCTATCTACATCCATTAAAGTTGGTATTCTCTCTTTCCCTATTTTTTGAAGTCTTTCAATATTGATCTCATCAACAACATGTACAGGTATAACACTATCTGCCTTTTCTGATTCTTCTTGATAGTAGCCTTGATATATACCAACATAACTAAAATCCGCTAAAAGTTCAGAAAGGCCAAGAGAAACAGTATAGTAGGTTCTATGATTTTCTACCATTTCCTTAAGGTTATTGAGAAACTCTTCTTCTCCAGATACGTATATACGGTATTTGGGATCTTTCACAAATTCCGCTCTTACTTGAGTTCTTGGTTCTCCTTCTGCTTTTCTTGAAGAGATTAATGTGGGGTCAAAGTTTTCAGATTTATCTTTGGTGAAGACTAAGTTTCGTCCCATCCGTATCTTTTTTATGGGAGATAGTATCCCTATACCTATATATAAATCCTTAGTCTTTTCAAGGTATTCTTCTCTTCCAAAGCCAAGAATTGCACCTATGATGCCTCTTACGGTAGGAGGTGGAGGAAAAGGAAAGGTCAAAGGAGAGGAAGTCGTAAAAAACTTCCTAAAGTGCGCAAAATCTCCAAATATATCAAATACCAAAACCTTCACTTTTAGACTTAAACCTCCTTTGCCCAACAAAACTCTTCTACTTGAATACCTTGGAATATTTCTTCTATTGCAGGGAAAAACTTAACTCTATCGTCTATACAGTATCTAACCTTTTGTATCTTGTCCTTATACCTTTGAACCTTCTGCTGTAGCTTTGTAAAGTCTATGTTGAGTTCTTCAATGTCCCTTATCTCTTCATCTTTTTTATCTGTCTGTATCCTTACCAGTTTGTCCAGTTCTCCTATATGAGTAAGATTTTTTTCAGTAGGAGTTTTTTCTATGTAATCTTTGTAAATTATCTCTATAAGCACTCTTGGGTTGTGTCCAAACTTAGAGTAAGAAATCACATCTGTAGAGGCTTTATGCCCAATCCACATAGCTTTTAGCATAGTGTCTATATCCGATTCAGTTAGTTTTGTCTCTTCTGCCGCTTTTTCGTTGGCTATACCGTAAAAAACTATAAGAGAGTAGGGCACTACATAACGATCTGTCATATTCCCTTGAGCTTTTCCTTCTTTAGATGGTAAAACAGTTGTGCCTTTTACAAGCTCCATCTTCACCCTGTGTAAAGATCTACCGAATTTAAATTGAACAGGACCTGTAAAAGAGTTCGCTTTGGTGTCTGAAGCTTCCTGATTATCTTCTTCTTCTTCTCCTTTTTTCCTTTTGTTTTTGTTCTTCTTGATAGCAAATGTCCCACCAAAAAGCCGGATGTCTATACAATTTTCTAACATCTTAGCATAGTCATTCCCGTACTTCTCAAAGATGTCTTCCTTCGTCGATAATTTCCCATCTTCTCCTCTTTCTTCCCTTATGAATATTTCATACCCCATCTCTGCAAGCTGATCTCTTATAGTTCTTTTAAGCCTATCAGGTGTTACGTAGTTTATCTGTGTCCCTTCGTCAATTCTTGGCTTATTTTCATCTGCAGGGTCTCCGTTTGGGTTTGCCCAAGAAACATCATAAATAAACAAAATTTCACGCCTGTTCTTCATCGGTGCTTGCTTGTTCGCTTCCTGTTTGTTCTCCATCGCTTACCTCCTCTTTGTTGTTGTATATAAACTGCCTTATTTTATAAAACATTCCCGTGCCTAATGCAAAGTAGAAGTTTATTTCTTGTGTGCTTAACTTCCAAGGAGTGCTTGCTTTTGCTAAATATTCGGATGCCATCACAAAAAGTGTTTTGTTATAACCGTAAAACTTTTGGTAGGTTTCAAGTTTATATTTTATCTCCGAAAATAACTCCATAACATCTATTTGGTCCATTTTGAGGTCTTTTAACTTTTTCAGAAAAGGTTTATTGCCCCTCTCCTTAGCCTGAATTTGTGAAATAGATTCTGTAAGCACACCCAAAACAAAAAGTCCTTTCTTTAGAGAAGTATCAAGGGAAGGCAGGCTGTCTAAAAACTCTTCAAGGCTATTAACTTGTTTCTCCTCCATGCTTACCTCCTTTGTAGATAACTTTATAAACAAAAATACAGCAAAAGCATTTTTTATAGTGTTTCGATAATCCTCTCCATTTAATATACTTCTTCTAATAGATTGTAAAAGAAAAGGTATAATAAACCTTTCTTCTATTCTTACACCTCTGAAAGTTTTATCAATTATCTCAAGAAAGTATTTTCTTAGGTCTTCCTTTTTCTTAGATGGATCACTTTTTGAGAAAAACTCATGAATAGTTCCGTAAGTAAAGCTATACTTGTCATTCTCAGAACTAAAAAATTTCTCAACTTTCTTTTTGGCATCAAAAAGTTCTTTTAACCTTGAAGGATAAACATCTTGCACATGCAGAAGTATTTCCTGTTTACTTGTTCCGGGAATGTCTTTCAAAAATAAAAAGTTTAGAGTAATAACGTCTTTCTCCTGAGTAATAAGGTCTAAAATTTCTTTTTCATCATCCATAAGGCTAGTATGTTCTTTTTTGCTCAGCATTATGTTTCGATGTTCTGAATTGAAAAGAATATCCAATGTTTCCTGTTTTATCTTTTCCCTGCCAAGAATAAATTCAGGTATAAGGTAATAGTCCAATACTTTACCTATTTTGAACTTGAGGTCTTCTTCTATTTTGTGATATCCAACTTCTATACATTTTTTACAATCGTAGCAAAGAGGAAAGTTTTTGTAAGCAATCTTCTCTTGAAAACCACCCGTTATATAGCCAGGTTTGTCTATCGTATAAAACTTGAAAGGTGATATATCTCCACTAACTTCCTTTTCTTGCAGACAAACGCAACATACACCTATCCCTTTACTATCTTTTCCTTCTTGACTTATAAGATCTCCTAAGGTTTTTCTAAAAGCTTTTATTTTTCCTATATACTTACCATCTATCTTTATAGTCAGTAGAATATTCTCTTTCGAGGAAAGCTTTAAATTTTTTATCTCGTTCAATATCTTATCTTTATCTAACTTCAATTTGGGAATTCCTTTAACATTTTCATAATACTTGAGAATTTTTTCAAGATTTCCTATAGATTTATCTATCTGGGATCTATTTAACAAAAGTGTAGGAGATAAGTTCGGAGGATTTTTACCCTTTGCCCTTTTATACATATATAAAAAACGCTTGTCTTTTGAAAATTCCTCTAAATCTACTTTTATAAAATTTCCGTCTTTGTCAAACTCCAGAATTAATACTTTTTCAGCTTTTACATAGTAGTAAAATCCATACAGCTCTCTTATATCTCTAATCAGCTCTCCTATATCTCTAAGAGCTTTCAACATTTTTTACTACCTCCACCATACCAAAGCCCTGTGGGTTTTTTGCCCCTAAGCCTGCTTCCAAGGCAAGTTTTAAAATCTCCTTGCTTCCCTTTATCCTGTAGTATCCTTCCCATGCCTCTATTAATGTTTTTCTATAAACTACCTTTTTCTTGTATTTCTGACATATCTTTACAGGTTCCACCTGTAGCTCCCCTCTATAGGATGTATTATAAATAATTTCATACTTCTTAAGCAGGTTATCTTTGATGATCTGATAGAATTTTTCGTCCCACGGATTGAGATATTGAAACCTTTTTTGTCCCAAAGGAGTTGTATATACAGTTATAGGTGATAGACACCTTACGATAATATCTTCTTGGTTGATTTCTGGCTTTATTACATCTACAGAATTCAAATACAGCTTGTTATTTACAAGGAAAAGTTCATCATTTTTTATAAGATTTTTCGCAGAAGAGGAAACTATATCTATCAGAGGCGATGCAAAATAAACGGTGATGTTGTTATCAAAAACTATAAAATCTCCTTCCTTTTTGATTATTTTACCTATTATTTTGGAAAAAGTGAATAGCTTAAACCTTCTTTTGTTATAAACAAACCCTATGTTGTGGAGAAAATTGGAAAGTATGGGATCCATGTTTTTATAGAAAAAGGCTTGTAGATAATGGTTATAACTTTTAGGAAGGCGTATATTATCTTCTGCAGAGAGGATTATTCTAAGTATCATATATGTTAAAATAAACCAAAATGAGTAAATTTGTGATAAAGTTTCTCCTCTCTACTGACAGATTGCCTACTTCCTTAGCTTGTGGGATCTTTAACTATCTTCCATTTATTTTGGTTTCTTGTTAGTTAAAAAGCCTTGAGGGTGAGCCAAGTATCCACGATGGGGCAAACCAAAGGAAGGAACTCCCAAGTGGCAGGCTAAACTGCCTGAAGAATACTTGGTTAGCTCCTTTTCAGAGTGGAGGGGCAACTAAGGTCTTGGAGGACAATGCTTTGGGAATTATTAAACACTCTGCATAGCATGTTATACCATCAAGACGAACACTACTACCACCATAGTTAACTATTTTACACTCAAAATCACTACTAAATAGTTAACTCATACACACTTGCTTGTTAACTATTTTTCATAATCAAAGCCCTCAGATATAGTTAACTCATATGTACCAATACTTCAATGCTACCATTCCACTATTTCCAGATATCACTATAGCAAAACACCACGATATCACGAGATATGATTTTAGTTTACCTCTGAGCTAAAAGTTGGTAAGGAATGCTTAAAAATGCGAGGTAGGTAGTGGGTAGGTTTCTATCTTATAATAGCTTTGAAAATAGGATGGGAGGAGTGACTATGGCGTATTTAAAAGGAAGAACTTTAGTCTATATGGTAGTACTGTTATGGTTCATGCTAAAAACCGCATTTGCAGAAAGTTTGCCAAATCTACAAAAAAACAAATACGAGGTGGTAAAAGCTACAGAGGGTAGAGAGCTTACTGATAAACAGAAAACTAAGATTTTTGAAGATATGGGGATCTGTAGAAAGATTTTCAAGGATCCTGATGATAAGGATATTGTATGTAAAGCAGACACGGTTAAAGTTGTAGGAAGACCTGCCGAAATTAGAATAAGGCAGATTATAAAGGGAAACTTTTTAGGAGACGGTTCAGAAGTTGTCTTGATTAATGCAGATTCCTATGATTTTACAGGTGCGGAAGGCATCACTGGCTTTTACATCATATTAAAAAACGGCAAAGTGGAGAAAATTTCTCCAAAGCGCAATCTGGAGTTCTATTTTTTGAAGTTTCCTGGCAAAAACGAAGAACTTTTACTTGTGCGTGTTAGAGAGTATGTAAAACAAGCAGGTGCTACAGATTACCTAAACACATGCAAAGTATCAAAGGCTAAGAAAGATTATTATCTTGAGTGTTATGATATGTCTGAACCTGTTTACAAAAGGATAATCTCTAAAAATCCTAAGCTAAAGAAGATAGCGGAGGACCTAAATACCGAAAGTTATATAGAGGTGGTAAAAGCATACTATATAGGTAGTAATCCAAACCAAAGTGAAGAGCTGGTAGTAGATATTAAATATGACATTGAAAACGAAGAATTAAACTTCCACAAGAGCTTTGCAGATACCATAAGACTGAAGACAGAAGACTTTTATAAACTCAAAAAGAAAAAGCTTAGGTTGGGATATTAAATTTCCAGAGGTCTTTAGCTAAGTGTTTTTCAGAAGTCGTTAACCTCTTTACCCGCTTTTCCGTATAAATAGTAGTAAGGAGGGTTAAAGCATGGATTACTTGGTTTACGCAGTCTATGGGTCAAACCTTCTCAAAGAGAGGTTTTTGGCCTACATAAAAGGCGGCGAGTTTGAGGGCAGGGAATACAGTGGGTGCATGGACAAGACGGAACCAGAAGACTTGGGTTGGAGGATTGTGCCCTACAGGCTATACTTTGCGAAAAGGTCTCCAAGGTGGGACAACAGAGGCGTGGCTTTTTTGAGCTGTGAAGAAGAGCCTAACCCAGAGTACCACACAGTTGTTAGACTGTGGAAGATAAAGCAGAGTCAGTTTGAATGTATCTGGGATCAGGAAGGTAGGGGTTTCTACCACAAGAAGCTGACGCTTGGGGAGATAGACGGTATGAAGATAGTGACTATAACAGGTTGCCACTACCAAGAGCGTAACGAACCTTCCGAAAGGTACTTGAATGTGATAAGGCGTGGGCTTAAGGAAACTACTGGTTGGGACGATGAAAAGATTGAAGATTACTTGAGGAGGTTCATATGAGAGTTGAGGACTTTATAAAAGCAGTAGAAGAAGCTGGGTTTAAGTTTATAACTGATAACATCACTAACGATAAGCCTGAGGTGATCTTAAATACCCATGCTCTTCATATCTTCCTACCCAAGGACGGATCTATTAGCCTTGAAGACTTTATAAAGGAGCAAGGAGAGAAGCTTTTGCAAGTGGTCACGAAGCTAAGGGAGTATAAAGAGGAAGCAAAGCGTGTGCCACTATACGAACACGAAAACTTAAGGGAGATAATTGAATCCTATATAGAAGAGTTTTCTAAGACCTTAGGCGTCAAGCCTGGTGGCATAAGCATAACGCGTATGGGAAAGAGTTGGATTAGGTGTGTAGATAACTTTTTTATATTCAGTGAATTCCTAAAATACCTACCAGAGGAGCTCATAAGACACGTAGTAGCTTGCGGGATGTGCTATCTTGCGGTAAAGAACAACGGACCTGAGCTTCAGTCGCTCCTTAAGAAGCTGGACCCTGATGCAGAACGCCACATACATATGATCAAAGTGTACAGAGTAGCTATAGAGAAAAAAGAAAGGTTATAGGGAAACGGGGCATCTGCCCCGCATACGCTTCAAATAAGGACTTGGGATCTTTTTTTGATCTTCTTTAGCTTTTTCCACACCCAAACCCTTGACTTTCCAAGAGCCTTGGCACACTCTTTTATGCCGTGGCCCTCTTGTAAAAGCTCAAGGAGTTTTTTCTCATTTTCCTCCTTGGCTAACTTCTCAACGAGAGAAGAGTACTCCACACTTGCAAGCTCTGGGTCTTCCTTCCCCAAGAGCTCTGCAAGTGTAAAAGTGCCATCCTTACTCTCGTACTCATAATCTAAGGAGAGAAAAGGCTTCTTCCACCTTTCCCACTCCTTCTGTGCATAGCCCTTTGCGTAAGCCAACGCAAAGGTCTCAATACTTGCTCCCTTGGTAGGGTCATACCTTCTCAGGGCGATGACTATCCCTTCAACCGCCGCTGAGTAAATCTCATCCCGAATATACTCGGGATACTTAATAGCCACACGAGTGGCTATACGGTGAATTGCAGAAAAAGAGAGCATTTATAAATGAGTGCTTAAAAACAGGAACACAGACAGAATCTCTTATTCAGTTATAAAGATGACAAGGGGCCAAAAAGACCCCTCCGTTATCCCTTATGCATATTATATGCTCAAATCACCTCACACTCAAGTGCTTTCACAAAGTTCCCTGCTATCTGGTAGTGCTTACTTGCCTCTCTTAGAAAAGTCCTTTCTTTGAGATTTCTTCCCAAGTTCTCCAATGCCCTTGCTAAAAGCAAGTGTTCTACTTTATTCTGAGGCTTTAGTCTGTCTATTTCCTTCAATGCAGGCTTATAGGCATCTTCGTTGTAAAGTACTCCTTGGGAGTAAAAGATGGCAACTCCGTAAGGAGAGATTTTGTAAAACTCCCAGTAAATGGCTTTTTCCATCAGGTCTTGTTTTACCTTTTCTGGAAGATCCTTTTGTGAGTTAATCGCCTTTATAAATTCTTCTGACCTTTCTTTAGAGCTTAGCCCAAAGGGACTAAAGTAGTCCTCCTCGTATCTTCCCTGTTTGAAGTGAGCCAAAAACTCACAGTAGGGAATTTCCACTATTAGCTTACTCTCATAGGGTCTGTATCTGTCTCTGGCAAACATCTCGTAGTAGCCATATCCCATGCCCATAGTCATGACTGGATCGTATCCAAATGCCAAGTAGTCAAGCAACTCATATTTGTCGTTTAAGTCTAAGGTCCTTTCTTCCTTTTTGTCCCTTCTGCTTGCCAAGGTAAAGTATGCAAAGGTAAGGCTATTGTGTATCTTTCTTATGAGGCGTCCATATTCCTTAAAGTCTGGATTTGTCAAAACTACTTCTGGATTGTCTTCCATAAGCTTTTTAAACTCTTCCTCTTCTCCTGCGTTCATAACCATATACTTGTAAGGGTCTTCCCCTTCAAACATAGTCAGGTCTGGACTTTCTTGATGACCCATAAGGTCATTTAGAACAGACCTGACCATACTCAAAACAGGCTCGGAAAAGCTAAGCTTTCCAAGCCTGTAAGTTCCCTCTGCGATAGCATCGCAGAGTAGTCTATCTGCGGAAGAAAGCTCTTCCGCAAACCTTTGTAGCTCTTTTAGTGTCTTCATACTACTAATATACCCAGAACTTAGAAAAAGGTTAACTACTTTGCTTTTTTCTCGTATAAATAACAGTAGGAGGAGGCTTTGTGATGAAAACAAGAGACCTTTTTTGTTTGGCTCAATTAAACTTAACACTCATTCACCCTTCCTTATCTTTTACAACAGTATTACTGGAAAAAGACCTTGAAGAAAAGGATAAGGAAGGACTGATACACACATTTCTTATACTCTCCAGAGCTTGGCAGTGGCAGATGATAAGTCGGTATTCTCAAGACCTATTTGAAGATGTGCTTTTATCAGAGTATTCAAAGCTTAAATGGGTAAGCCAGGAAGAAATTTTAGCAAGCGTGCCCCTTTCCAAATATGGTTGGAAACTTATAGAAAAAGATAAGGAAGTAGAGTATTTAATCAAAGACTATGCAGTGCGACTTCTAACCTATGAACTTATCCGTTGCTATTCCCAATTAGACCTTGAGAGTCTTGCTAACGTTCAGTCCAAGAATAAACTGTTTGACCTCCTTCTAATACTTTCAAAAGAACCCTCTCCTGAAGCATATTCCATTATAGGAAACAGAATGGGAATGAAAATAGAAGTTTCCCATAGCATCATAAAAGTGACTAACATCTAATCACTCCCCCACCTTCTTACCTTCCCATAGCAACCACCTTAGCCACCATACACCTTTCCACCTTGCCATCAGAATAACGGAAACCTTACCACCAGTTATTCAGGTAGTCTTTAAGTTTTTCTTTTTGAGGATCAGAAGCATGGGAAGAAGAACACAAAGAAGAAACCGCTTCCTTTATCAGTTTTCTTGCAGATTGTCTGTTAAGTTCTGGACTTAGTCTCAAATCACTACGCTTTAGAAACTCCTCAAGAAGGGTAGCCAGAAGGAAGCCTACATTCCCAACCAAAAACCTATTGTAAAGCTCTGCATAGATTTCCTTATCCACATCAAGGACTATCCTCTTCTTCTTCATAGGAAACATTATAGTGAAAAATGTAAAAATGTAAAGTCGTTAGCTATAACGGATTTTCTGTTAATAGAGATTTCATTAGCTATGACCTACCTAAAAATGTAAAGATGTAAAAGAAGAAGCAGAACGAATATAAGCGTTTAAAAAATCCCAAAGCCTTGATTAACAAGACCTTGGTCGCCCCTCCACTAAGCTCAGATAAAGCGTCTGATACCACTAAAGCATTCTTCCTCTTGGGAGATAGTTGAATTTGAAATTAGGGTTTCTCGAAAATATAAAGATGTAAATACAAAGGTTTATTATTACAAAGCGGAATTTCTTTTTCCTTTATCTCTAAAAGTATTTTTCTTTCTATAGCCTCTTTTTTAATTTTCTCTTTTATATCTTTTGGAATAGGCTCGTCATATGTAGAAAAAAATAAAAGTTCTTTACACTCGTTGGCTTCAATGAATTTATTAATTGCTTCTATTAAACTACCATCTTTCACATAGTCTTTATTGCCACCACCATTAAATCTTTCTTTAGCTTCTATCCAAAGACACTCTCCATCATGTTTAATAAAAAAATCAAACCTTTTTCCTCTTTTTCCTTTTTTTCCTGAAGAAAGTTTAGGTTCAGGTTCTACAATATGATCACGAAATATCTTACGAAATCTAAGGAGAAGTCCTGTAGTCATCCAACCTTCACATTTATATTGTTTTTTTTGGTTTTCCATTTCGCCCTTTTACATTCTTGATTTCTATAAACCCTTCCTTGTTTTCCTCGATAAAATCCGCTATTTCTTTTATAACACAATCTACAAGCTTAGACATTTTTTACCTCCTTAGCGAACTTTGATAATAAAAAATATATATCTAAACCTCACTTAAACAACAAAATCAAAACCAAAACCAAAAGAATAGCATTAAGCACAAGAGAAAGCATAAAATAGTTCCTTGCACTTTTGAGTTCCATCTTAATCTTTTCCTTCTCTTTTTCCTCTTCCCATAGCTTTTCTCTTAGCGTGTTGTTTGCCTCTTTAAATTTCTCAAGATATTTAAGTTCTCCCTTTAAGTGTTCAAGTTCCATCTTAATCTTTTCCCTCTCCCTTTCCTTTTCCATTAGTTGTTCTTTCAATGTGTTGTTTTCCTCTTTGAGCTTCTCAAGGTATATGAGTTTTTCCTTTGTGTGTCCAAGTTCTTCAATTAGTCGTTCTATAAGTGCGTGATCTCTTACCGCTTTGCCAAGAGATGTGCCAGCCAGAGATGGAGTATCAAAGGATTGGTCTGCTATGAGTTCCAAAAGGCTAAGGTTTCTATCCAAGGAGTGTCCAATGGCTATGTAAAATGGCTTTGAAAGTTCAAGAATAGCCAAGGCACTTAGCAGTCCCCCCACTTTTGATAGTTCCTCCTGAGAACCTCCTCCTCTTACAAGAAAGATGGCATCAAACTCCTGATCTTTTAACTCTTGGATTGTTTGAGCTAACTCCTCATCTGACAAAGAGGTTTCTATAAAAGAAAACTCCACTCTGTTTCTGAACTCTCCAATGCTTTGGAAAAATCCCCTGTAAAAGTCTTGTTGCGTTTGTGCAGATCGTCCATGGATTACCACAATCCTCAATGGATTTGCTATCTTAGGAAGCTCGTGAATGAGAATTCTCTCTTTTCTACTCTGCCTTAAGCGTTCTAAAAGCTCTAATCTTTGACTTGTTTCCTGCCCATCTTCAAGCACCTTGAAAGCTTTGACATTCAAGCGTGGATATATGCCTCCCCCAAGCCTGTGAAGGTAGTAGGTCAGAAAGCCTTCTACTTCAATTTTTGCTCCAAGAGGTAGATCAAACTCTTCTGGAAAGTTCAGATCAATGGCATGTTCTCCATCAGAAAGCTTAAGATAGCCTCTTTCTTGCTTTAGAATGCCTACCGCTTTAATGACATCTCTTTCAAGTTTTGATTGAAGGCTATCAAAAATCTCCTTTGGTGTAAGGTAGCTCACCTCTTTCCCTCCTTTGTAAAATTATAAGAGGTGCTTCACAGCACTTTTTAACTCCCTGATCAAGTTTTCCACAAAAATGGAGTTAAAAACTATGAGACTGTTTAAAAAATAGCAAAAAAGCTCCCCACAATGGGGAGATAATATTAGAATGAGAAACAAAAAACACAAACAGATCGTAAAGTTCATAG